>JBEKCL010000041.1:0-19400 GCA_050014895.1 Dehalococcoidia bacterium | reverse complement strand
CCTGCGAGGGTGCACTTTCAAGACTTCCCTCTCATTATTTTTTATTTTGTGCAACCAGAACAGAATGACGACATGAGAGAATGATTCGATCCCATCCAGGGCCCTGCCATAGCGGGGCGCAAGGATTATTCTAGAAACAGTTCCTTGCGCATCAAACCTATGATTCTGCGTAATACCGTTTTCGACCGTCCCCACCGGCCTTACCTTTATTCTCATGGCAACAGTATAGAGCATTTCTTTATATGATTGTTATCCTAAGCTTGAATATGCTCTTAAATGGATATACAATCATCAGAACTTTGGACTCGAATCGGGAGATGCTAATGTCAAAACCCACGCTTGATTTTTTATTTAACCCCACCTCAATAGCAATTGCCGGTGTCTCACCGGATATGAACAAGCCTAATACCGCCCAATTATATGTAACCGGCCTGAAAAAGTTCGGCTTTAAGGGCAACATTTACCCGCTGCATCCCTCAGGTGGGGAAATCTTCGGCATGAAGGTATATACAAATGTTAAAGATATACCAGGGACAGTGGACCTGGTGGTTTCCGCTATCCCTGCCAAGTTTACGCCGCAACTGGTTCAGGATTGCAGTGAGAAGGGTGTAAAAGCCGTGCATCTTTTCACATCGGGCTACAGTGAAATCGAAGATGAGATCGGCAAGAAACTTGAAACTGAGATACTTGGCATAGCAAGTAGAACAGGAATGCGACTGGTCGGACCAAATTGCATGGGCATCTACCATCCGTCGGCCGGAGTCACCTTCGCCGGAGAATTCCCTGAGCAGACCGGTTTCCCGCGCACTTCCGGAACACTGGGATTGATGTCGCAAAGTGGAGGAAACTGCATATTTTGCATCAGGGAAGCATATTCAAGGGGCCTGTTTTTCAGCAAGGCGATAAGCTATGGAAATGCAGCAGACCTGAATGAAAGCGATTACATGGAGTATATGGCAGAAGATCCCGCAACCCGGGTGATTGCAGCGTATATCGAGGGTGTGAAAGATGGCGACCGCTTTATGAAAATACTCAAAAAGGCGGCTGCCAGGAAACCCGTCATAGTCAACAAAGCGGGTAACACGGAGATCGGGGCAAGGGCTTGCGCATCACACACAAGCGCAATAGCGGGGTCGGCCAGTGTCTGGCATGACCTGTTAAGACAGGCCGGCGCTATCCAGGTTGGCAGCATGCCCGAATTAGTGGATATAGCTTTGGCCTTTGATAAAATTCCACCTCCAAAGGGAAGAAATGTAGCTGTAATAGGCTCAGGCGGCGGTATTGCAGTACAGGCGGCGGATGACATAACGCGAGAAGGCCTTAAAATGCCGGCATTATCACTCGAAATCCGGAAAAAACTCCATGATATATATGGCACTGAAGCTGGAAGTATGTTCAGAAATCCGGTTGACATGTCACCTTTTGGCAGTATTGAATCACTCGCAAATGGCATTCAAGCTATAGCAGAATCCGATCAGATCGATATTATAATGATGCAATTCCCATTCGATTTATGGGCATTGCTGAATCGTACTATTCCAGTTAAGCCCTTCGTTGCTACAGTTACAGAGCTAAGCGGGAAAATAAAGAAGCCTTTTGTGGTGGTGCTGCATTATGCCGTTAGCATTGGCGGTAGACAGCTGCTAGACGAAGTTCAAGCCAAGTTCGTTGAGTTGGGATTGCCTGTATATCCTTCTATAACACGCGCGGCCTCGGCACTCCGTAAATATATTGAATATAACCAGCGCCAGAGATAATGACTTCGGCAATCATACTATTAAATTTAACGCATGATAGAAATACTGCAGAATAAATACTCGGCTACCAGATTTGAAATCCTGGTTGAAATTGCAGCTTCGGGACCAAACGTGCAGCAAAGGCAAATAGCTGCCAAACTCGGGATAACCCCCCAGGCGGTATCTGACTACATACATAGAATGGTAGAAGATGGGTCAGTCATCTCTGCCGGCCGTTCCAGCTACCGGGTTAGTGTAAAAGGAGTCAATTGGATGCTTGAAATGCTCAGGGAACTTCGCGATTATGTGTCCCATGTGACGACGGTGGTCACTGATATCACCACTTGCGCTGCCATAGCAGAGACAGACATAATCCAAGGTCAGACAGTCGGATTGAAGATGATAGATGGCCTTCTTTATGCCACCAGTGAAATCGGCGAAGGGGCCAGGGGTGTTTCCGCATCAGACGTAAAGAGGGGAGAGGATGCAGATATTACCAGAATAGGGGGGCTGGTAGAATTACGAAGGGGAAAGGTAATAATTCTGCAAGTTCCCTCGATCGGTAAGGGCGGGTCAAGACAGGTAAACCTGAAACGACTCAAGTCCTGTGCCAATCAAGCTAAAAATGTGGGAGCCATTGGCATAGAGGCGCTGGTTGCGTTGAGGCGTGCGGAAATCGAACCGAAATATCTTTACGGCGTTACGGAAGCATCCGTGGAGGCGGTCCATTGCGGTTTGTCGGTCGTTATTGCATGCACGGATGATGCCATACCGGGACTGATCAAGAGAATGCAGGAAGAGAATCTGGACTATGAAATAGTGGACTTATCCAAGAAATCGTAGCGCCTTCTATTATCAATCGCCTTACAGGCATTTGTTAATAATTCCAGATCAAACGCTGCCGTTAATTCCCGCCAGACCCTCTGCAACTTCCGCCGGAACACTTGCCCCATCCGGGGACTAATTGTTGCAGATAGCTATCTGAAGCAGGAGTATAAATGGAGCTTGTGCTGGTATTTGAAGCAGCATTTACAATAGAAGCCGGCAAGCTATACTCATAAACAGTACCCTGGGTATTATTCGTGGCTACAGATGTCACTGTGACAGCGGGAGTGGGAGTGGGCGTAGGAGTAGTATTAGGAGCAGGTGACAAAGTTATAGCGGATGCCGGGGTTTGAGTTGGCGATGACGTATTATGAGTCTGAGGCGTATTGGTTTTAGAAACTGCACTAACAGCTGCTTGATTTGAAGCCGAGGAAGAATTTGAATTATTGGTTAGAATGCCCAAACCAACTATGAGCAATCCAGCTACAAGAAGGACCGTCAAAATAGCCGACAGTGCACCTCTATTATTGGACTCTCCCACCCTCTCAGATTTTAGCTTACCAGGTATGTATGTTGTATTTCCCGCATATATGTTCCACGTAAGGTCTTGTGCAGGCCAATTAAGAGGCTTAAAGCAATTCGGGCAGGTGACAAAAGTATTATTAACCCAGGTATTGCAATGCGGACACGTATAATAGAAATGCTCGTTGCAATTGCCGCATGAGGTAGTCCCAACAACGTTTTGGGTACCGCACCTGGAACAGAGGAAATACTGATATTTCGCCTGATTGTTCCTTGTATCAGCTGCCTGCTGAGGCATTGTCCATTGTACCAATGACTGACCGCAACGCATGCAGTAATATTGCCCGTAAGGGTTCAATGTACCACACGTATAACATCTAACAGATTGCTGCATAATCAACTCTAATTATATCTAATTAAAAACTGCGCACCTTATGTAATTATAACTATGTAAACCCAAAAATATCAACTAACTACGGATAATACCTAAGGAAAACAATGACTGCGGCCTAGAATTTAATCACTATTAACAGTGATGACGGCATATGCGGACCATTCTATAATGACTTGTATAAGAGAGTTATGCACGTTATTAACGAATGGAAAGAGGTGAACCAATGTTACAGTTAATTGTGGTATTAGTGCTTGTTCTGCCCATCGCCGGGCTACTCATTTACGCAATATTACCCAGGTCTAAGGGCAAAAATGTGCCCGAACAAATCCCATCAAGTCCGGACTGGTATAAATAAGACTATATACTTTGTGCTACCAAAGACCCTGCAGGCATATCCGCAGGGTCTTTGCTTTTACCTCAACTCCCAATCCTTATTTCAACCATGACTATAATACTAGTCAAATCAGTACTCTTAGGGGATTACAATCTAAACAGTCATGCTGTAATCTATATATATGGTCAATCGATACGTAATCAGTTTTCCTCCTGATTAATATCACCCGGTGGTGCCGTTGCAGGGGTCTCAAACCAAGCCTGCGGCGGCACTCGCTACGGTCCAAAACGTTTCTCCATACCTTCCACAGTTGATACTTCCGGCCAGAAATACGCTATCACAAATGACCATGAAGTACGGCCAAACATTTCGGCTCTGACATCCGCAACAGGCTGACCGGTTTGCATCTGAATAGTAAAAGTCCCGCCAACTTTGATATCCGGCACAAAGGCACTTTCGTTGTATGCTATATCCGCACCGTATAACAGATTATTACCGGCATCCAATATTTGGAATGATTGCGGGTAAGGATAGCGAAAAACAATTTTTGTGATAAAAAACGGAGTCGCCGGTGCTGTAAAATAGTCGGTCGAAATGTGAGGTAAAGGTGGCTGGGGTGTATATTCGAACGAGCTATAGTGAGGCATATAAATCTCGTTATTGGTAATTGTATATATTTCGGTATAGTAGATCTGTACAGTGCTTTCTAGATTTGCCACCGATATTTTGTGGTTCCCAGCGCTAAGATTAGATACCAGATATAGTAGAGTGCCACTGCTTCCAGGATCCAGAGTTGTATCTTGCGTCAAATATTCGTGTCCATCTACATACAATGTGGCAATGTATGCGTTTGTTGCGGCGCCGACATTCTTTACAGGTACAATGACTTGCACCGACGTTCCGACTGGAGCTTCTTGAGGCATGACTGATATATTACCCAGTTCAAATTTATAGCGCTCGATATTATCGGTGGGAACAGGTGTTTGATCAGGTGTATTGGTCCGACTAACAGGCACAGCCGGATTGCAGGAAAGAATGAATACCGCCAACAGAAGCACGCAAAGAATTGAATTAAATAAATATTTTATCCTCAAATTTTCCCCTCCCTAGCCTGGTCAATTACTAATATTATTACCCATATAAATTATAGCTTGCGTAAATTGAATGTAAAAATGAAAGCATGAAATGCAAAGAAGAGCGGTTACCGACAAGAAATATGTGCGCTATTTAGAGACGATTGATTAATAGTCGGGGTAATAAGGAAATATTGATCCTTCCAGAATAAGACGCCGATGCCGGGATTGAATCGAAGGTACTAATATCCAGCATAACAATGCCCTTCACCGCCAAAGCAGGTACTTTGAGTCCTGCCTGTGGAAGAAGAGCCGTTAGATGCGCCAGTACTGCTGCTGCCACTGTCACCACTACTGCCGGTGCTTACAGAAGCAGTACCGCTGCCACCTGTTCCAGTACTGCCACTGTCACCACTACTGCCGGTGCTTACAGAAGCAGTACCGCTGCCGCCTGTTCCGGCGCTGCTGCTATCAGTACCACCACTACTGCCAGTGCTTACAGAAGCAGTACCGCTGCCGCCTGTTCCAGTACTGCTGCTATCAGTACCACCACTACTGCCGGTGCTTACAGAAGCAGTACCGCTGCCGCCTGTTCCAGTACTGCTGCTATCAGTACCACCACTACTGCTGGTGCTTGAATCGCCATTGGCATTGTTGACGGCGCTACCACTGCCAGTATTACCATTAACACTTCCATTGCCGGCTTTGGTGGATGAATTATGGGAATTATCGATGACGCTCCCCATTGGGACAGCAGTATTTTCCACTTTGATATTATCTTTAAGGCTGCCGACACTTGAAGTATGCACTGGGAACAAGTCTGTGCAAAAGCTTGGAGCTACGCTAGATAAGAGAACACACATAAAAGCAATAACGGTTAGAGTCCCGGCAACAGCCGTAAGTACTCCGTACATTATCTTCTCTTTGAGAGTTACTGAACGTTTATTTACCATACTTTTACCGTCCCACTTGCTCAATTATCCTTAATCATACATATAGCCTACCCTAAGGGCGCTTATTGTTATATCGCCTGTTAGTACCTGAATATTTAGTACTTTGGTACCGATCAGACTGCTGATTTGGCATGTCAGCCAACTATCATGCATTAGATATTTGTGTTACTGCACCGGTTGTGCCAGCCCATGTAAATAGAAAATACGTATCATATCTTACAGTACTTAAGTACCGAACCATCACGGGACTGAATAGTCATTGCTAAATGGAGTGAGTCAGATATAATTGAGATAGTTCTATCAGGAATTTGAAGGAATTAATATGGACAGGAATTTATTCAGAAGGTTGTCAGGCTTGCATACAAAATATCATAGAATTGCATGCTGCAAAACTGCCAGCCTTCTTCTTGCCATATTATGTATAAGCGGCACAACAATTGCATGGACTTCACCCTCTGCGCCAACCACTTCTCTATCACAACCTTCTTTGTCAACCCCATCAACCCCGGAAGAAGCAATGATAGAAGTGACGGCAATTGTTGCCGATCAGGTCAGCTATGGACAGGCTCTTAATATTGTCATGACCATCACAAATAATGGCGACATTCCAGTTAAAAACGTACATCTGTTTTGCAATGCCAATCCAGGCGGCTATTTTACATTAACAGCAGTTGATCATCCATTTGTACAAATGGATGCAAACAATATTGATATCAGTATCGACGATGTATCTCCTGGCAGTCACAAAGAGATAAATTTATTCTTAGAAGCGCCTATGCCCGGGCAAATACAAGGAGAATGGAGTCACAATTTCCATTATGATTTTACAATTAAACATGACGTGGCCCCCAAATCACCTGCGGGAACTATTATTTTAACAGCAAGGCATGGGAAGATACTTGTACAACAAACCGGATTTGGCCAATAGTCAATCAATTACAAAATTGCTATGTAAGGTCCCGAAATTACTGAGCCCTATTAACATTTATAGTCATCCGTAATCACTGCCGTTATTGATCGTGGATTTTGCACGAAATAGCCCCTGAAGGGCATTTGTCTACTATTCGTTTGATTTCTTGCGGATCAGCCCCATCGATATTTACCCACGGGCGCTTTGTGGGTTTGAAAACACTTGGAAGTAGACTGAAACAGAATCCTGCATGCTGGCATGTTTCAGGGTTCCAATATACAGTTATTCTGTTGTTACTATAGTTTCTCTTCATTAGTCTTATTATTATATAAAGCAGTCAGCTTTGAGACAATATTGGGGAGACGATCTCGCATCTTGAATACCTTGTGGCAGCCAGCAGAATTAAGAAACTACTGCTGATGGTTTGATCCTCGACAGCCCGATCTGAGATATAATAAGCCGTAAGGCGGGTATATATACTGCCTTTTCGAGTCAGCTATTGAATATAGTGGAGGCTTAGATGGGCATGAAAAGCGTTAAGATTGGACCGGTTTTAAGTGGACCAAGGCGCGTATGGGTACTTGCTCTTGTCGGCTTTATTGCACTGATCGCAGGGTCGGTTTTCGGTGTGGACTGGATGAACTATTTCTACAACACTGGCAGCCTCTATCCCGCCATTCTCAAACCTGGCATTACTTTACTGGCAATGGTCATCGTTTTGATTACAGGACAGTATGCCTTTGAAAAACGGGACTGGACATTGCTCCTGCTGGCCTTTTGCTGTATGCTGCCGACCGATATCCTGATGAGCGTGGTGGTCGTGACCCCGGGGTTGACTGTGGGAGGATGGGTCTTCATGATAGGCGGTGTTCTTTCGATTGTCGCCCATATCTTTCTGATCATTCGCGTGGGGCGCGGCCTTCATTACTTAAAGAAATTCAGACTGTCCGATGTCTGGCTGCCGCTGATCATCTACGGATCAGCGGCGATCGTCATTGCCATCTTGTGGAAAGACGTGGCGCGAGTCGGTCACTCCGTGTTAGGTCCGATATACACCGCCTTCTTCTGCACTACAACGTGGTTTGCCTGGGAGACTGTGCGCCGTAAACTTTACCCTGCTCCTAACGCCTGGATGGTCGCAATTGCAGCCACGCTCTGGTATGCAACAGAGATTACCGGCGAGGTTTATAACCTGGGACTGGGTAATATCTCTGAGATCATGTTCCGCCTGGTTTGGGTCTTCTACGGCACTAATGTAGTGCTCTGGGCCCTCAGCGGATACAGATGGACACAAGCAACTCGCGTTGCCCATTAAATGATAGCCGGTTTACTTTCGCTTTAGCGACTGAAACAGTAGAATAGCCCTTACACTTTTGAAGCAGCCTTGCAGAAAATCGATGGACACGTAGGATTTAAATATTGAGCTATAAATAGTATTATTTAAGATAACTAACCATGCCAAAGAGGGAATTTGATCTCATCACGTTTGGAGAGGCAATGGTGCGTCTGTCACCTCCCGGCTCTCGCCGGCTGGAGCAAGCCGACCTATTTGACGTCAAGGTTGGCGGAGGGGAGCTTAACGTAGCAGTCGCTTCAGCCAGGCTTGGCTTCAAATGCGCCTGGATTTCGGCTTTGCCCGACAACCCGCTGGGCAAAATGGTCCGTAATAAGGTACGCGAACAAGGCGTAGACACGTCCTATATAATCTTCAGCACCCGGGGCCGCCAGGGACTCTACTTCGTAGAGTTTGGAGCATCACCCAGGGCAAGCCAGGTACTTTACGACCGCCAGTACTCGTCGATCAGCATGATCCAACCATCTGATATAGAGTGGGATAAAATATTCAGCCAATCCAAAGCATTTCATGTAAGCGGTATAACTCCTGCTTTGAGCAAAACCGCCGCTGAAACTACGCAGGCCGCACTGAAGGCGGCAAAGAAAAACAGGTGCCTGGTCAGCTACGACCTGAATTACCGTGCCAAGCTATGGACCACACAGGAAGCAAATAAATGCCAGACGCCATTGATGGACTATGTCGATATATTGATTACAACCGAGGAAGACACGAATAAGGTATTTGGCCTGAAAGGGAAAAACTACGAGGAAACCGCCCGTAAACTCGCCAATAAATTCGGTTTCAAAGCGGTGGCCATCACATTAAGAGGCGATCTATCGGTGCTCAAGAATACATGGACCGCAATTGCTTTCTCTGAGGGTAAAATATACAGGGACAAAACATACGAGGTGGAGATCGTAGACAGGGTAGGCGCCGGCGATTCGTTCTCAGCCGGGTTCCTATATGGTTATCTGTCGGGCGGTGTGGAAAAGGGACTTCAATACGGCAATGCCCTGGCCGCCATTAAACATTCCATACCCGGGGACTTTTGCTGGAGCGACCGTAAAGAAGTGGAAGCACTTATCCAGGGAGGCACCCTGCGCATTGTACGATAACAAATACATAAGTCTGCAATATAAATGAGCGAAAAGGAAAACAGTCTAAAAGTCATAGAGGATTCCGGTATCATTGCCGTCATCCGGTCGCAAAATGCGGACGAGGCAGTAAAAATAGCTCGCGCCATATCGGAAGGCGGAATAGTGCCGATTGAGATCACTTTAACAGTCCCCGATGCTTTTCGTGTCATGGCGGAAGTACGCAGGAGCCTTGGAGAACGTATACTGCTTGGAGCCGGGACGGTGCTTGATGCTGAAGGTGCGCGCCTGGCCATAAGAGCGGGTGCCGAGTTCCTGGTGAGCCCCATGTTGAATCCGGACATGGTCAGGTTATGCAAGAAGAACGGCAAAGTCGCCATACCGGGAGCCTTTACACCTACGGAAATCGTAGCGGCATGGAAAGGCGGAGCGGACATCATCAAGATCTTTCCTGCCTCTTTGGGAGGGCCCGAGCTTATTAAGGACCTGAGGGGACCTTTCCCGCAGATAAAATTTCTGCCTACGGGTGGCGTAATGCTTGAAAACGTCGCTCAATTCATCAAGGCAGGGGCGGTTGCCGTTGCGGTGGGAGGCAACATCATAGATAAAAAGGCCGTTGCGCTTGGTAAATTCGATGTAATAACAGAGAACTCACGCAAATTCCTGGATGCCGTTAAGAACGCCAGGATTGCGTGAGAATGTCCAAGATCATAGCGGATTGCCACGAACGCAGAAACTCAGCTATTCGACTATTTCCGGATATATAGCTCCACCGTGGGGAAATATCACTACATTGGCCTTCGGGAAGGCTTTAGCGGCAGCATAATTACACCTGATTGACAAATATTATTAGAATACTTAAGATACGCCTGTTTAACATCCACCAATTTACTTTGAGCAGGGCTCTTTTCATTGTTTGGTATATCAAGCGAAAGGAGGTATGAAGCAAATCATTATGGTATGGAAGACTGATAATACGCAGGCCATTGATGAGGGTTTAAAGCAGAGGATGCTGGAAAAGATCGAAGGCGGGACTTTCAAACTGGAGGACCTTCAAGATTACTTCACACTGTTCATCCAGGTTGCCAATAATATCGACGAAACCAGAGATGAAGTGGAGGGGTTTAACCGGAAGTTTCAGTTTAAATTGTCGGGCTATCCCGACGTGTGGCTGAATATCCAGGACGGCAAATTCGAAATGGGCACCGGGCATATTCAAACTCCCGATATAACGTTGGAGATGACTGCGGAAATGGCCGCCGGAATCTTCACGGGCCAGGTTGATGCCACTGCTGCGTACATGAACGGAGACCTGAAGGTTGACGGAAATCTGCCCGATGCAATCAAATTCCGCACCCTTGTTGATTTGATCCGGGAAGAATTAGATTTAGAGCCGGGCCTATCCCCTTCATTCGGAGATCGAACCGTTCAGGAAGAACCCTCCACGAAAGGTAAATCCGCGCGTAAGGCGGATAGCGAACCGAAAGGTAAATACGTCAAATTTGGGTTGATTGGAGCTGGATCAGTGTGGGATTTCCATGGCCCTGCGTGCGGCAGCTCACCCTATCTAAAATTTGTTGCAGTATATGACAAAAACCAGAAGCGCGCGGAAAAGGTAGCCAGGAGATACAAGGCCAATAAGATGCAGGCCTATAGCAATCTGGACCAATTTCTTAAAAGTGACATCGACGCTGTACTGATTATGGTGCCGCATGCCTTCCATGCCGATCTCGTGTCAAAGGTTGCTGCGGCGGGTAAGCATATTTTGTGTGAAAAACCCATGGCGACAACGCTCGAAGATTGCGACCGGATGATAAAGGCGGCAAAGGAAGCCGGTGTAAAATTCATGATTGCAGAGAACCACCGTTTCTTACCTGCACACCAGTATATCCACGATGCTATTAAACAGGGATTGATCGGCGATGTGCACCTGGTGAGGGCCTATGAAGGAGTAAATGAAATTGAGGGGCTGAGCCAGCCGGATTTCTGGAAAGGAGACCCGATAAAGGCCGGCGGCGGAGCATTTATGGATATGGGAGCGCATAAATTTGCGGCCCTCGAATGGATTTTGGAAGATAACGTAGAATCCATCTATGTGACGCTTTCCAAGCAGGCAATAAATCTGCCCGAAAAAGCAGAAGACAACGCCCTGGCAGTGGCCCGGTTCAGTAAAGGGATCGTAGCTGAAGTTGTCGTAAGCTTTACGCAAGTAACCCCCGCTTATAACAGCCTGGAGATTTATGGAAGCATGGGGACAATTTTAGAAAATCACATGTGGGAGAAACCCGTCCGCATTTTTTCAAGCCACGATGCAATGGGAGAAAATAAAAATCAATGGTACGAACCGGATATTGAACACGCTCCGTTTCCTTCATACTACAACATTTCAATGCGGTGCGAGGATGAGTATTTTGCACAGTGCATCCTGGAAAACAGGGAACCGGATTTTACTCCCGAACAGGCAAAAAGCGCAATTGCCGCGGTCCTGATGGGATATTTATCCGCCCAGACCGGAAGAGCTGTCACCCGCGAGGATTTAACGGCGATTGAGAAGACCGAAGGAACGGAAAGTATTTTACACAAACTTGCCGGACATATTCCCATAAATAAACGGCTGCCGGAGGTGAAACGTATGACCCCGATTGGTTATAACCGCAAGCGCATGCAGGAAACGCTCGATAAACACAACCTCGACCTGATGATCGTGACTACGCCTGTCAATGTTTTTTATACCAGCGGCCTGCCTACACTACATGCGAGCCCGAATCCAATTTTATTCGCGTTGGCCAATCAATATCCTAATGTAGCGATGATCAACCGTGATGGCGACTCGTCCCTGTTTAACTGGGACCTATTTCAAAGCGTGGATAAGTTTTCCTGGATAGCCGATCACAAGGGGACTATCGGGCAGAAAGAGACCGTCCGGGCAATCATGGCTAAAATAAAGAAATGGGGAATGGAAGGCAAGCGGATCGGCGTCGAATCACTGGCTCCCAAATACGTGCTCGACTATCTTGCGCAGAAAAGTCCCGCCTCTGAGGTTGTAATGGCAGATGAAGTCCTGCTGGAAATTCGATTAATTAAAAGCGAAGAGGAGATCCGGAGAATTGAAAAGGCCACGCAAATTACAGAGAAGGCCATTATGGCGTGTGTCAAAGCAGCTAAAAAAGGCATGACTGATAACGATTTCCTCATGCTGGCGCGAAAAACGATTATCGAAGAGGGCGCCGAGGTATGGGACCATCTGACGCTGAGTATCGGAGAATCCGATCCTGAGGCCCCGGGCATCGGAACGGTGTTAAAAAAAGGTGATATCGCCCGTTTTGATTTTGGTGCAGTGTACAAAGGGTATGTCGCCGATGTCAACCGTCATGTCGTTTTAGGCCCCGTACCCAAAGAAGCGGCAGAGATTATCGACCGTCTTATCGTGCTGCAAGAGTACTATGAAAAGAAGGTCAAGCCCGGAGTGAATATTAAGGAACTCAACGCTGAAGCCAGCGCATTCTATAAAACAATGAGGCCTGGGGGGATGACTTTTGCCATCGGGCACAGCATCGGATTGGAATGCGAGGAGCAGCATCTTTTCGGCCCCCTCCAGGTGCTGGACCGTCCGTTCGAAAAGAATATGGTGTTTGAAATCGAAGCATGGGAATCGTTTGGAAAGATCCTTATCGGTGTAGAAGATTGTTATGTGGTCACCGAGTCCGGATTACGCAGGATCACTTCGCTGGATAAGCGCATAATCAGCCTTTGACGCGGCGGCTGCCGTAAGCTGATAATTTTGATGCCAGGAGAATATAATGGACCCTCTCATCATCGTCGCGACCCCCAATACTTGCTGGCTGAAGCCCGACGTGGATTATCCCCGAACGCCGCAGGCGATAGCACTGGAAGCTAAACGCTGCTTGCAGAAGGGCGCCACGGTACTCCACACACATGCCGAGGGGCAATGGATAGAGGTCATCCGCGCCGTGCGCTCCTCGTGCGATATCATAATCCAATGCGGCATGTCCAGCCTGGAAATTGAAGAGCGGATGGATGTCTTTAAGGAAAAAGCGGACATGCTCTCGATAATACTGAATCACCATGATGAGGCCTTCACCGAGGTTGATTGCCTCAAGCTCCATTCGAAGCAGGAACTTGAGAAATACGCAAAGCTCTGCGCTAAATATCACGTCGCTCCTGAGTTCGAGGTATGGCACGCAGGATCCATATGGAACTTGAATTATCTAATCAGTAAGAAGATGCTCAAACTTCCCTATATAACCACGATGTTTTTTGGCTGGCCGGGAGGCACCTGGTCACCACCCACTATTGAGGAATACATGTATCGCCGCAGGTTGCTTCCCCAAGGCTGCTCAGCTGTGGTCAGTATCATGCATGAGGACCAGATCAAGATACTCACGGCTGCCATTCTGGAAGGAGACCACGTGCGCGTAGGGACCGAGGATTACCCCTATACGAAGTCGGGAAAGTTGGCGAAAACACACGAACTAGTTGATGAAATCGCATCGATCTCACGATCTCTGGGAAGGCCAATTGCCAGCGTAAAGCAGGCGCGAAATATTTTGGAACTTGACGGGAGATGAAACGATGAACCCATCCAAGAAAGTTGCAGTTATTACGGGCGCCGCCAACGGGATAGGCGAAGCTGTTGCGCGATTATTTTCGCAAAAAGGATATGCTGTCGCCATGCTCGACGTCTCAGACCGAGGCAATGAAGTCAGAAATGAGATTAATGCTGCGGGTGGCGATTGCGCCTTCTTGAAATGCGATGTTGCAAGCGAAAATGATGTTACATCGTCTGTTGAACAAATTATGAAGATTTATGGCCGTATCGACGTGCTTAACAACAACGCCGGGATCGTGATTGTGCGTTCCCTGGACGAGATACTTTGGGATGAATACCAGCGCGTTGTAAATGTTAACCTGGGCGGCATTTTCCTCTTTTGCAAACATGTAATTCCCGTCATGAAGAAGCAGAAGAGCGGCTCCATAGTGAACATGGGCTCGGTCTCAGGCCATGTAGGGCAGATCGATCATTCTCTTTATGGGGCAACGAAGGGCGCTGTAATTGCACTTACCAGGGCGCTTGCATGGGAGCTCGCCCCATGGAACATACGTGTGAATTCGGTGAGTCCCGGCTCTGTAGATACTGCTATGCTCAGGAGTGATATACGGATCGAATCGACTAAAACCGGGAAGTCCTATGAAGAAGTTAAAAAACTCAGAGAGGCCGAGCAGGCCTTCAAACGATGGGCCGATCCATCCGAGATTGCTGAATCGATATATTTTCTTGCGAGCGATGCTGCATCGTTCATTACCGGCACTGACCTTCTCGTCGATTGCGGATGGGTGTCGAAATGAGCTGGAAAGTGAAAAGAGTGCCGCCCGCAAAGAATAGCATGGAGGAGTCATAGAATGGAGGAACGTTTCCTGATCACGGGAGCAACAGGGTGCATCGGAGCATGGGTGGTGCGCAATCTCGTCCGCGAAGGTGTGTTTACCTGCGCATTGGTCAGGGGCGGCCCGCTGCATCGCCTGAAATTGATCATGAGTGAGAAGGAAATATCCGGCGTTAAATTCATTAAAGGCGACATCACCGACATAAGAGCCATAGAACACGCCCTCTCCGAGCACAAAATTACGCACATCATTCACCTGGCGGCTATGCAACTCCCCTTCTGTAAAGCCGATCCGCCGCTGGGCGCCGCTGTGAATGTTCAGGGAACGGTAAATATATTCGAGGCAGCCGGCCGGTGCGGCATCCGTAGTGTGGTGTATGCCAGCAGTACGGCGGTTTACGGACTGGGCGACGAATATCCCCACGGGCCGCTGGCGCACGATGCACCGCTCAAACCGCGCTCCCTTTATGGCGTTTATAAGCAGGCAAACGAAGGAACGGCACGCGTTTACTGGCTCGATAACGGTATTTCAAGTATTGGAATACGTCCGTATGTAATCTACGGTCCCGGCAGGGACCAGGGCCTTACGTCAACACCTACCAAGGCCATGCTCGCTGCGGCAGCGGGAAAGCCCTACAACATCTCTTATGGCGGCCATTTTGGCTTTCAGTACACAGATGATGCGGCTAAGGCATACATTGATGCTGCCCGTGTGGATTTTAAAGGAGCTGAAGTTTTCAACCTCGGAGGCGAGACTGTTGGCATGGACGATATTATCAGGGAGATCGAGGCTGCTGAACCATCTGCTAGAGGGACCATTACGTACGATAATAAACCGCTTCCCTTTCCAGTGCAGATTGACAATGCGCCCCTTACCGCACTGCTCGGCACCCTTCGTGTAACGCCACTTGCCCGGGGCGTCGCTGAATCCATCAAAATATTTAAAATAGCTATCTCTGAGGGAAGCATATCAGCCGAGCAGCTAAATTCGTGGCTTACATGACAATTGCTATAACGGCACTGAAGATACCTGATGCCCTTACATGTATCCAGGATATTATTTTCATTTAGATGCTTTTTTCGCCTCCATTTCAGCGATCTGCCCGAGTATTTCCTGGTAACGCGTTTCCGTTATCGGGTAGAAATAAAGAATTATAGCCGCCAGGACAAAGATTGTTGCGGATATAGGACCCAGGAAAAGCCTGATGCTGAGTTGGGCGCTCGCAGTTTGCGGCATGACATTGGCCACATATCCCATAGCTTCAAGTGTTACACCCATAAGGAAAACAGCCAGCGCCTGTCCGAGTTTCTCGCCCCAGAGCCAGATACCGAAAAATGCCCCTTCCCTGCGCTCACCTGTCCTGAGGTAATCGTATTCAATTGCATCAGCCACTATCGAGTAAGGGACAGCGTACAGGAAGCCCATGCCAACACCCAAAAATACCATCATCAGCAAATTGAAAGTCAGGCCCAGGAGCTGCCCAAAGAAAAACAGCACCATGAGTCCTACCGCCATTATGATAAAACCCGCGCCATAAACCAGTTTTTTACTTGTTTTTTTACTCATAACAACACTGACAGGGATAAAGATCATGGCGACCCCTATCAATATAAGCATGGCCCATGTCGTCGCACCTTCAGCGCCAAGTATATATTTGAAGTAATAGATCACGATAGCGCTGGCGATTGTGATGGCCACGATGTGCAATATATTTGCCAGGAGTATAAAAATATAGGGTTTGTTTTTAAACACCTCCGTGTATGTTTTCCAGAAGCCCATGGACATAGCCGGTTTGACCTCGGCCGATTCCCTGACCGAAAAGACGGTGGTTAAGGTTGAAACCAGCAGCACTGCGCCGAAAATAATCCCCATAAGAACGAAGCCCAAACTCTGATTCGGCGCCATGGCCACGATCGGTAATGCAAGGCCGGCTCCCAGCAGCGTGCCAACGGCAGCGAAAGCAAAACGGTAACCGTTCAGAGATGTTCTTTCATTGTAGTCATTGGTCAGTTCGGGGGATAGCGACGAATACGGTATGTTAACCGTGGAGTAGGCTGTGCAGAGGATTATATAAACAATCATTACATAGACGAACAGTACGGCCTGGCTGATGCCAGAGCCGATCACGAGTGAAGGGTTGGTAAACATAATTATCATCGCTATGCACAACGGGATCGCCCCACCCAGCATGAACGGCCTGCGTCTGCCCATCTTTGTTTTAGTCCTGTCCGAGAGGTAGCCGATGATGGGGTCGTAAAAAGCATCCCACATGCGTCCCACCATCAGCGCAACGCCGGCCAGGCTGGCAGCAAGTCCCACCGTGTCGGTTAGATAGTTAAGCAGCACGAATGCCGTTGCAGTGAAAAAGAGATTACCGCCGAAATCGGCAACACCATAGCCGAGCTTCACACCTGTCGAAAGCTTCGTCCCCATTTATAACCTCTCCTTATTAATAAATGCCTATTTCAGGCTCTTGGGATTTCTTTTAAGTTTTTTAATCGCTGTAATACGCCGGCCTTCTGCGATGCTTCTATCATACGGCCGTGCTCTTTTTAGCAATACGGATAAGATCGGCTGACCGGCTATTGCAACAGATTTCGCTCCGGGTGCAAGACGAGGTTATTAAGGCGAAACCGCCTTACCCCCTCAAATGTTTTTCTTCACCCATTCCAAAATAGCCGTTAATATCCACTTTCCTGCCTGAAGCGTCTTTGATATACCCGTTGCAGTAACCAAATGGTGCCTTATATTTAACCTGCAGGAACAGTAAATTCATATTGATCTCACCCAACGAGACCGGCTTGAATATCAGATCAACCATGCCATACTCGTCCTTAATAACCCAATCACCCATAATGCCGTGTGGCCGCGTAAACTTGACCGCCGGCAACAAATTCAGCTTGCCGTTAATCCACA
Organism: Dehalococcoidia bacterium; assembly: GCA_050014895.1. Classification (GTDB taxonomy): domain Bacteria; phylum Chloroflexota; class Dehalococcoidia; order GIF9; family UBA5629; genus JAFGLP01. The sequence goes on along the minus strand of JBEKCL010000041.1, from coordinate 1,901 downwards.
GGCAATTTTCATTGTATCTGGCGGGATCGATGGACTGGTTATCCGTCAGATTAAACCCGATCAGCCGCTTTTCCTCGTCATAGGCAGCCGCCGTCACCCAATCATACCTCATAACATAGGGATAGAAGCCCTTGTGGTCGTCGATGATGGCGAAGCTTTTTTCCCGAACAAACGCCGCCTTCTCATTGCCTATCGACATGTTGCCTTGCATTGGGCATCAGGCATTTATGAGAATACATGCCCCTGTTTTTGCCGAATGGTATAGAGACCACGATCGGCTCAACCAGCCCATCATCATGGAAGACCTCAAAATGCGCTTCAATATCCGGCAACTCCTGCGTACTTTTGATCTTGGCATTGATATAGAAACGGCCTATATTAAGCTGGCTAACGATTTCTACAAAGCAATCTTTATCACGATAGCTCTGGCTGGCATCCCAAAGTGAAGACGGCACCTTCACTTTCCACGGCGTCATAATCTTCTGAAAGTGGTATCTTTTTTTATTTTCCCTATCATAAGCAATGAACTGCGTAAGGGCTGAGACCTTAGCACTGTACAACACGACCAGGATGAACCATCTTTCGTTACCAAGTTGAAAGGCCTGCCATTCCTTCAAGCGAGAGCTGAGGAATGGCCTGGGCATCCAGGGTCCCAGCGGATTTCTGGCGTCCAGAGGATTTACGTTGCGGAATTGGCTATTGAATGTGCCAAAGTTAAATTGGCCATTGGTTACCAAATTGTCCGGCGCGGTGAGCAACTTGCGCTGTTCGTATTCTGCCATATCACACCCCCATTAGCCAATGTATTTTGCTCCATATCTGTAAAAATATCAAAATCGTGTTATCGGGAAATGAGGACCAAGACCACCCGGGATATTGCTGCTAAAGATGGAAGCTGGGGGCAGTTCTGCATGATTGGCACTCTTCTGTATCAACAGAGCGATTACAAAAAGGTAATTGGACTGGTAAAGAAAAACAAGGTCAATTAAAATCTCTCATAATTGACCATTTTCCCTTCAGCGGTTGCTTAATAGCCTATTAGTATAATTAAAAATGGTAACTATCCCTTGACATCCCGTAACTTACCTGCTATACTATATTCAAATGAGGGATAAAAGCCATGAAAAAGAGTAAGATGCAAAAGTTCACAGCAAAGGATTTTTCCGTACATTTTCCTGATGATGACGCTTGCCTTGAATGGATTAAGAATCACTTGTGGCCGGAGGGCATACATTGTCCAATCTGCCAAAAGGTTACAAAGCATCACAAGCTGGCTAAGAAACCCGTTTATGAATGTGATCATTGCAGAAGGCAAGTATCCCCACTTGCTAACACAATATTTCGTAAGTCCCCTACTCCCCTTCATATATGGTTTGATGCTATCCACGAAATATCTACAACCCGAAGTGGATTTTCTGCTAAAGCGTTGCAACGCAAGCATGGTGTGACTTATAAGACAGCTTGGCGAATGTTTAGACAGATTCGTATACTTCTTGACGAAAATGCTGGCATATTTACTAACGAGGTCGAAGTTGACGAGACTTACATTGGTGGCGCACATCATGGGCCTCGCGGACGTGGCGCAGAGGGGAAGACTGCCATTATCGGGATCGCTCAAAGGCATGGCAAGGTTACCAGTAAAGTTGTTGCGGATACCAAACGCTCTACGGTAATGCCCCTGATTACTAAGAACGTAGCCAAGAAAACCATCGTTTATACGGACGAATATCCTGTCTACGACTGCGTTGACAAGCTGGGATATGGGCACGAAACCGTCAATCATGGCGATGTGGTATCTACGTCAACGGCAACGCCAGCACCAATACAATTGAAGGCTATTGGAGCCTTGTAAAACGAGGTATCAATGGTGTTTATCATGCTGTTAGTCCGAAGTATCTTCA
>JBEKCL010000040.1:0-19733 GCA_050014895.1 Dehalococcoidia bacterium | reverse complement strand
CCACCGATTAAAAGCGGCGTTTATTATTAGCAATAGGAAAATTATATGGGATTGCGCAACCGACTGATACTATCTTTTTTATTGGTTGTTTTGGTTTGTTTGGGAATAATAACAGCCTCCCTGACGTTTATGGCCGGTAATTCTGTGGACCGCCTGGCCGCGGCCAGGCTGAATGATATGGCCTTACCTGTTTTTATACAGGTAAGGGCTATTTTAAGGAACCAGGCATCGCTTGATCAGGCCTGGCCTAACCTCGAAGAACAGGCTAATGCCAGTAACGTGAGCATCTATCTATACGATTCTTCCGGCAAGTTGATGAGGCATACACCTGAAGATGATAAAGGAGGAGGTCCTCCGCAATCGGTATTCTCCAGAAAGCAGCAGGGCGTGCGTCCACTGCGTGGCAACTACACCGGGCAGGATGGAAAAACGTATGTCTATGCGGCTTTTTCGCTGGCGGGATTTCCTCGCCTGAAGGATACCAGCGGCGCCGACTGGCTTGTGTTATCGGTTTCACCGGAGGGTACAGTGTCAATCCTATCCGAACTGATGCGCCCCCTTTTATTTGCAGGTCTGGCTGCTCTGATACTGTCGATCATACTCGCTTTCTTTCTTGCAAGATCTGTGTACAAGCCAGTAGGACGCGTTACGCAGGCGGCTTCGGAAATGGCGGCAGGGAAGTACGACCAGGAAGTACCCATAGAAGGCCCTCGAGAAGTACGTGACCTCGCCACGAGCTTCAATGCTATGGCAAAACAGGTTAAGACTTCCCAGCAGACATTGAGGGATTTTGTTGCCGATGTTTCACATGAACTGCGCACGCCGCTGACCTCAATCAAAGGTTTTGCGCAGGCTATCCACGACGGCACGGCGCAGTCTAAAGAATCCGTGGACAAGTCAGCGGGCATAATAGAGGAAGAATCACAGCGTATGATACGCCTGGTGAATAGCCTGCTGGAGCTTTCCGGGCTGGAATCGGGGCAGGTTGAAATTAAGAAAGAGCAGGTGGATTTGAAAGAAGTGATTGAACAATCCCGCGAGATTTTCGGTATGCGGGCGGATGAGAAGGGGCTATTCCTGATAACGGATCTTGAACCACTTCCGCCGGTACTGGGCGACATCGACCGGCTGGAGCAGGTCTTTGCCAACCTGCTGGATAATGCCATCAAACATACACCGCCGGGCGGCACTGTAACAATTCGCGGCCGTCACGTAGCTTCAGGGATGGTTGAGATCTCTGTAATGGATACAGGTCCGGGCATGACTGAGGAACAATTGCCGCATGTATTTGAGAGGTTCTACCACGGCGACGGTAAGGGTGAACGTTCCGGAACAGGGCTGGGATTGGCGATTGCACGTCAAATAGCGCTGTCACACGGGGGAGATATCCGGGTCAGCAGCAAGGCGGGAAAGGGAGCGGAATTTATCGTCAGGCTGCCTGCTATGGATAAGATCATAGATGGGAAAACCGAGATTATTTAACGAATATTCTATAGCTGGGGCAGATCTTTGCCAGCACACACGAACGGCAAAGGGGCCGTTGGGATTTGCAGGTCTTTCTACCGTGCTCGATAAGCAGGACATGGCAACGGTAATTGTCTTCAGCGGGGGTTATACGTTCCATCTCAAGGTGTGCAGCATCCACGGAAACCTTTTTCCCTATTAATCCCAGTCTCCCGGCCACGCGATATACATGCGTATCTACCGGAAATGCAGGCATTCCCATCGAGAACAACAGCACACAACTGGCTGTTTTCATACCTACACCAGGCAACTTAATCAACCACTTGCGGGCATAATCAACCTCCATGTCCACGAGTAAGGAGAGGTTGAAATCGGTTGTTTCTTTCTTAAGCGCCTGCAATGCGTTTTTTATATATTTGGCTTTTACGTCCGCCAATCCGCCGCTGCGTATGGCGGAGGCGATCTCTTCCGTGTCCGCCTTCAATATACTGTCCCAGGTGTCGAATGTTTCAACGAGTGATGCATATGCGCGGTGCGAATTGGTATCTGAAGTATTCTGGGAGAGTATTGTCAGTACCAGCTCTCCTACCGGTTCGAGCCGCTTGTGCCATTTCCGGTCACCGTAAGCTTTTATTAAAAGGTCTATTATTTGGACGATCTTCGCTTTACTCATTCAACCTTACACAATCTACCAATAATATCCGCATATACCTCTGTCCCTTTGACCATGCTCTCCACTGCGATTTTCTCATCAATGCCATGCACTGATTTCATGTGGTCCATCGGCACCACTGCCGGGCAGAAACCATAGGATATTATGCCCTTCTCCCTGAAAAAGCGGGAGTCGGTTGCACCCAGCATAAGGAATGGCGCCGTTATCGCACCCGGGTAGTGCTCTTCCAACACCTTTTCGATTGTGCGGTAGCTTTCTGTATTGTGGTCAGAGGAGTTGCCTTCCCCTTTGCTTATGAACTCCAGCTCGATTTCATTGTCCGCAAGTTGGTCTTTGACGAAGTTTACCCATTCAGTGATGTTCTGGCCGGGCAGCAACCTGGTGTCCACCTCGGCCTCGGCGAAGGATGGGATAACATTTACCCTGTTGCCTGAGTGCAGTGAATTGAGGCTGATAGTATTCTGCAGCATCGCCTTGATGCGAGGAGTATCCATCAACCCATTTTCCTCGATAGCCTTGAGCAGGGTGCTTTCTTTGCCATCTGCAGCGTAAGGTCGAAGGTAGTCCAACCCAACCGCCATTTTCTTAAAATATTCCGCTACGATAGGTGTCACTACCGGTGCATTTTTATAGGCCAGCAGCCTGCTTACTGCCGCTGTTAGCCTTTCCAGCGGGTTCTGGTTGTGTGGAGTGGACCCGTGTCCTGGAATACCCCTGCGTTTCAGGTGGAACCAGCATGGCCCTTTCTCTCCCGGCGATATCATGGCAACAAGCCGGTCCGGGAGTATTCCGCTATTCACATAGCTGCCCTCATTAAGTAATAACCCTGCCTTGAAATCGTCCGGATGGTCACGCAACAGGAATTCGGCACCGCAATCTGAGCCGGATTCTTCATCTGCTGTGGCTAAAAATACCAGGTCGCAGTCCGGCTTGATACCTCGTTTCTTGATATCCAGCATTGCCAGAAGCTGCATGATGCCCAGCGACTTGGTATCCAGTGCTCCACGTCCGCATATATAGCCGTCTATGATTTCCCCACCGAAGGGGTCGAAGCTCCATTCATCCTTATTGGCCGCTACTACGTCCATGTGATGGAGCATGATGATTGGTTTCTTGTCACCCGAACCCTTGATTTCGGCGCGAATAGAGGTCCGCCCCTGCCTGTACGCATAAGTCTTATACTTAATTCCTTCAGATTTGAATATCCGTTCAAAAAAGGCGGCTGCCAGGTGTTCGTTTCCCGGCGGGTTAGAGGTATCCAACCTGATGTACCGGCACAGCAAGTCCACTGCAGCATCAATCATAGGTTCTCACTTCCATTCCAATTATGCGTTTAGCATTATACTCTTTTAGGGTATTTTAGTTGTCTCGTCTGATCGTAGTTGTAACTGCTTATATGCTACGGACATTATCTGAGACTCGATAGATGATGCTATAATTATGTGTCATTTCGCTTGGAGGTATTATAAGTATGAATCAGTTCACTGGCCAAGATGGGATTAAAGTGTTCTGCGGCAATGCTCATCCTTCTCTGGCCAAAGATGTCTGCGACTACCTGCAAATACCGCTTGGCAAAATGGAGGTTTTTGAATTCACCAATGAAAATATATTCGTGCGCATCATGGAAAATGTGCGCGAACGCGATGTTTATATAATCCAGCCAATTTGCTCACCGGTCCAGAGAAACCTGGTTGAGTTATTGATAATACTCGATGCCTTTAAGCGGGCTTCAGCAGACCGGATAACGGCAGTGCTCCCATACTACGGCTATTCGCGGACCGATAAAAAAGACCAGCCGCGTGTGCCGATTACCGCGCGCCTGATAGCCGATTTGCTGACGACGGCGGGCGCCAACCGCATACTCACGGTGGACCTGCATGCGCCGCAGATACAGGGATTTTTCAACATCCCCGTGGACGAGTTGACGGCCCTGTTTATATTAAGTGATTACTGGAAGAACAAGAATTTGAAAGATATAGTCGTTGTTGCCACCGATATCGGCATCAGCAAGCGGGCGCGTGACCTGGCTGAAAAACTGGATGCTCCGCTGGCAATTATTGAAAAGCGGCGGCTGGGCAACATGGATACAACCGAAACACTGAACATCATCGGCGAGGTGAAAGGCAGGCGGGCTATCACTGTAGACGATGAAATCGACACAGCTGGTTCACTGGTCAATGCCGTAGATGCGCTGCTAAAGGCCGGCGCCAAAGAGGTTTACTCTTGTTGCACGCATCCTGTTTTCTCCGGCCCGGCAATTGAACGCATCTCCAAATCACGCGTTAAAGAAGTAGTTGTAGCCAATACTATCCCTGTCAACGGGTCGAAGAAGCTGGATAAAATTGTTGTGCTGCCGATGGCGTCCCTGCTGGGTGAGGCCATACACCGTATTCACACGGGTATGTCGATCGGCTCTATGTTTGAAGATTAGGATTCACTATGCCAAGTTGGTTCGGAAAATTATTTGATTCTAACGAAAAAGAAATAAATCGCCTAAAGCCCCTGGTAGAGGAAATCAACGACCTCGAACCCGAGTTCCAGAAGCTATCCGACGATGAACTGAAAGCAGAAACCCCTGCGTTTAAAGAGCGTCTGTCCAAAGGTGAAACACTGGACGATCTCCTGCCTGAAGCTTTTGCTGCTGTCAGAGAAGCCTCAAGACGGACCCTGGGTATGCGCCATTTCGATGTCCAGTTGATGGGTGGCATTGTCCTTCATAGGGGCAAAATAGCTGAGATGAGGACCGGCGAGGGCAAAACGCTCGTAGCTACTCTTCCCCTCTATTTAAACGCGATCGAAGGAAAAGGCTGTCACCTTGTCACGGTTAACGATTACCTGGCCAGGCGTGATGCCTACTGGATGAGCCCGGTTTACCACGCGCTCGGAGTATCGGTGGCCAGCATCTACCCGGCACAGAGCTCAGATGGCCAGTTACCCGCGTTGATATATGATCCGGAATACGTAAACGAGAAAGACCCGCGCTGGCCCCATTTCAAACCAGCCAGCAGGCAGGAAGCCTACCGGGCTGATATTACGTACGGCACTAACAACGAGTTCGGCTTTGATTACCTCAGGGACAACATGGCCATAGACATCTCGCACAAGGCCCAGCGGCCGCTTAATTACGCCATTGTCGATGAGGTGGATAATATCCTTATCGATGAAGCCCGTACACCGCTTATCATCAGCGGGCAGGGCGAAGACCCCACTCAAAAGTATTACACGTTTGCCGATCTTATTGCCAAACTCACGCCCGAAGATTACAAGATAGAGGAGAGGGAACGCCAGGTTTACCTCACGGACGAAGGCAGCAGCCACATGGAGGAGATGCTCAAGCACGCAGGACTGCTGAAAGCGCCCGACCTCTATCACGAGTCTAACTTACATTTGACCGAGCACATGGATAATGCGCTTAAAGCGCACGTGCTGTTCAGGCGGGACAAGGACTACATGCTCAAGAACGGTGAGGTCATTATCGTAGACGAGTTCACGGGCAGGCTGATGTTCGGCCGGCGTTATTCTGAGGGTCTCCATCAGGCAATTGAAGCTAAAGAGCATGTAAAGATACAGAAAGAGAGCATCACTCTTGCCACGATAACCTTCCAGAACTATTTCCGCCTTTATAAAAAACTGGCGGGCATGACAGGTACCGCTGCCACGGAGGCGGAGGAGCTCTTCAAGATTTACAAACTTGATGTAATGGTCATACCAACCAATAAACCCATGATTCGCGTCGATCAGAACGATATGATCTATAAGGACGAAGACTCCAAGTTCAAAGCCATAGCCACAGAAATCGAGAAGATGAGCAAGGAAGGTAAACCCGTGCTTATCGGTACTGTATCGATCGAGAAGTCTGAGTTACTGGGTGACCTGTTGAAGCGAAAGGGCGTCCAGCACCAGGTCCTTAACGCCAAGTACCACGAAAAAGAGGCGGAGATCATTAAGAATGCCGGACGAGTCGGCGCAGTAACAGTAGCTACCAACATGGCAGGCCGTGGCGTTGATATTATCCTGGGAGGCAGGCCGCCCGAGCGCGCGGAGTTTACCGACGAAAAAGAATATGAAAAGAAGTATAACGAGTGGAAGCAGGAGCATGAAAAGGTCATAGCAATGGGCGGCCTTCAGGTAGTTGGCACGGAGCGCCACGAGGCCAGGCGGATCGATAACCAGCTCCGTGGGCGCGCCGGCAGGCAGGGTGACCCGGGCAACTCGGTGTTCTTTGTTTCCCTGGAGGATGATGTTGTGAGCCGCTTCGGCGGCGACCGCGTCAAGGGCGTTATGGAGTGGGCCGGCATGGACGAGACCACCCATATCGAGCATCCCATGATCAGCAGGGCCATTGAAAACTCGCAGGTCAAGGTGGAAGCGTTCCATTTTGATATCCGCAAACACCTGGTGGATTATGATAACGTCGTCAATAAGCACAGGGAAGTCATCTACGGCGAACGTGACAAGATCCTGCAGGGTGCGGACCTGAAAGCCAACATTTTGGAAATGATTTCTGACCATATAGAGGAGCAGGTCAAATCCCATTTCAACCGGGAATATGAAGGGCCTGACTTGGCAGGCCTGCTTCAGGACCTGCAGGCGATATTCGCCCAACCGCTGGAAATAACTGAAGATGACCTTAAGGGGCTTAACGCTAATAAGGTGACTGAGGAGATGATTGATTACGCCTGCGAAATTTATGACAAGAAAGAGCAGGAAATTGGCCCTGACGATATGAGGTTACTGGAGCGGCTAATCATGCTGCGGATCATCGACGACCACTGGAAAGAGCATCTCACTGCTATGGACCATTTAAGACAGAAAGTCGGGCTGGAATCGGTCAGGCAGATAGACCCGCTGGTAGTCTATAAGAAGGAAGGCGGCGATTATTTTGATTCGCTGACCGCCGGTATAAAGCACAGCATCGTCCACATGATTTTCAGGACCAACCTGGAGAAACGAGAGGCAGTTCCCCGCCCGCCCACTGCGCCTGCAGGCGCCAGGGTAGGCCGCAACGACCCCTGCCCATGCGGTTCAGGCAAGAAGTACAAGCACTGCCACGGAAAATAGCCGATAACTAAGTCCTGAGCAGATTCAAAACACCAAATTCAGGATTGCTTATTATGCCCATTGCGAGACCACGGAGTGGTCGTGGCAATCTACTGCACGGTCCGTAAATTAACCAGGAGATCACCACGTCGCCTTCGGCTCCTCGTGATGACATTTTCTTTCGTTCTAGAGTTTAGCGCCTGGAATTTGGCTATAATATATTCTAATGAAAAACTCGGATATCGCGGCAGTCTTCGAGAATATCGCTGACCTGCTGGAACTCAAGGGTGAAAATAAGTTCAAGATCCGCGCTTATTCACGCGCCGCCCAGGTCATATCGCATTTGCGCCAGGAGATGGAGCTGATGCATGAGGAAGGCAATGACTTCCGCGATATAGAGGGAATCGGGGACGCTATCGCTAAGAAATCCGTAGAGTTGATAACCACGGGCAAACTTAAGTTCTACGAGGACTTGAAGGCAGAGTTCCCGGAGGGCATTATAAATTTGCTGGATGTTCCGGGCATAGGGCCCAAGACCGCCTACCGGCTTTCGACCGAGCTTGGGGTGGGTTCAGTCGAGCAACTCGAGCAGGCCATTAAAGACGGCAGGGTGGCTAAACTTGAGCGCATGGGCGAGAAGACGGCGGCCAACATTCTGCATGCCATTGGAGCTTTTCGGCGTAAAGACCGGCGTATCCCTCTGGGCGAGGCCCTTCCGGCGGTCGAGGAAGTGATCGCCGAACTGGCTAAGGTCCCCGGCGTACGAAACCTGACAGCAGCCGGAAGCTTACGGCGGTTCAAGGAAACGGTTGGCGACATTGACCTGATGGGCACGGCTGATAACCCGGAAACGGTCATCCAGGTATTTGTGAAGCTGCCGCAGGTCAGGCAGGTGCTTTCGCAGGGCCCGACCAAGGCCAGCGTAATATTGCCAAAGGGACTGCAGGCCGATCTAAGGATGGTTGAACATGCCGAGTTTGGATCGCTGCTGCAGCATTTCACGGGAAGCAAGGAGCACAACGTGGCGCTGCGCACCAGGACGCAGGCGCAGGGTTTGAGCCTGAGTGAGTACGGCATAACCGATGTAAAGACAGGCGAGATCAAGAAATTCGCTGATGAGCATTCCTTCTATCAGTACCTTGGGCTCCAGTATATTCCGCCTGAGATCAGGGAAGATATGGGAGAGATCGGCCTGGCCGCGAAAAATGCCATTCCGGCCCTGGTGGAAATCCAGAATATCCGGGGCGATTTGCATTCGCATACCACTGCCAGCGATGGTATGGATTCGATTGAAGATATGGCGAAGGCCGCAAAGTCCCTTGGCTATGAATACCTGGCGATAACCGACCATTCCAGCGGCCGTATGATACCCGCCGATAAAAAGCTGGACCGCATGAAGCGCCAGACGGCTGAGATAAAGCGGATAAACGGTTCATCGCTGGGGATATATTTACTGGATGGCGTCGAGGTTGATATAAAGGCGGATGGCAGCCTCGACCTGCCGGACGAAGTGCTGGCCGGGCTGGACATTGTAATTGGCTCCGTACACTCATCTTTTCTGCAGGACAGGGCACAGATGACCCGGCGCATTATCGGCGCTATCGAGGACCCGAATATCGATATCATCGCTCATCCCACTTGCCGTAAGATCGGCGAAAGGGAACCGGTGGATGTTGACCTGGAAGCGCTCTTCCGCGCTGCGGCTGAACATGGCAAAGCGCTGGAGATCAACGCCATGCCGGATAGGCTGGACCTTAAAGACCTGCATGCCTACCGGGCGCGTGAGCTTGGGGTCACGCTGTCCATAGGCACTGATTCACATGCGACAAATCATCTTGCGCTGATGAAATTCGGTATTGGAGTGGCCCGGCGTGCCTGGTGCCAGCCGGAGGATATTCTCAATACCAGGTCGCTTAAAGACGTCCTGCATTTCTTAAAGAGGGACAAGGTTGGATGAGCACTATCGGGACTGAGGAAATATGACAGACGATAGACTATTTAATGAAGGCGATGAAAAGGCGGCTGCCCTGGCGGGTGATGCGCTGGCCATCCAGCACCTGAAAAACGAGGTAAGGAGCGGGCGTAACTGGTACCTGGCCTTGTTGGAGGCTATTCGCATGTGGAGAAGCCCCGAAGAGTTATATAAGGGAGAGCAGTATAAATATTTGATCGCAAGCGAAGCATTCGACTGGCTGCGCCTTGCCGAGCGGCTGTGCGATGAGATCAAGGACATGGTGCAGGAAGATGAGCTGGTCAACCTTCTTTTTTTCGACAGGCCTCCCGTCAAGATATCCGAATCGGAATTCAAGCAGGCGTTGGGCCCTGCCAAATACCGTGCCTATTTGAACTACCTGTATGGTATCCTGATCGAGCAGGCGCTGTTGCTGGCAAATATATACGAGCTCAGGAAGGGCAGGATGTCTCCCCTGGACCCTGAGGAAGAGGCTGACCGGGCATACCGGAAAATATATCGAACAGGCCAGGCGGAACTGCTGGATACCTTTGAGAAAGAGATGAAATACCCGCGGCGGGTATCCTTAACTTTGACTGAAATGAAGGAATTCACCTACTGGCTGTTCAAGTACCGCATCAAGAAAAGTGAAAAGCCCAAAGTCGCCAGCGATACTAAAAAGGCGCTGGCCCTGCTGTACCGCAAGATGTCACCCAGGAATCCCTAGCCGAGCTGTTCCAACTCGGTCTTCATACGGGCAGACTTATTTTCGTATTCCTGGAGCCTGCTTTTTTCCTTTTCTATCACGGCAGCCGGCGCCTTTGATGTAAACTGCTCATCCCCCAGCCGCTGTGTCAGCTTGGATATCTCGCGCTGCAGGATATCGATTTCCTTGGAAAGCCTGGCTTTTTCAGCTTCGATGTCAACCATGCCCGCCAGGGGTATTACCACGTCGGCATCCTTCAAAACCGACACCATTGCTTTGTCGGCTTTCGACGGGCGCTGGTCCCTGGGCAGTACGGAAAGCGGCCTGGTCTTGGCCAGGATTTCAATAGTGGCAGACCTGGCTTTGATATCTGAAAGCAGGCTGTCGGTATAAACGAACGATTCCACCCATTTGCCGATATCCACTTTATATTCAGCGCGTGCGTTGCGGATGGTGCGCACGATATCCATCACTGCTTCCATGACCTGCTCCGCACCGGGGTCGAGCAGCTTCTCATTTGACCTGGGATAAGGTGCGATGATCAATGCGGGAGAGGTCAGTGTTCCTTCCGGCAGGCGCTCTTTCAGGTTCTGCCACAGTTCCTCGGTGATAAAGGGCATGAACGGATGGAGCAGCCTCAACGACGTCTCCAATACGCTGGCCAGCACCGGCATGGGCGAATTCGCTTTTCCCAGCCTTTGCTTGCAGATCTCGATATACCAGTCGCAGAACTCACCCCAGATAAAATCGTGCATTTCGCGCTCGGCCTCGCCGAACTGGAAGTCCTTCATCAGGACATCAACCTCATTGACCAACCGGTTCAACCTGGAGATGATCCAGCGGTCTTCGGTTTCGGTGAGCTTTTTCGCTGCCACATTGGCATAAGCCTGCTTTGTAATGGGTTCCTTCTCCAGTGATGACAGCACATACCTGGCAGCATTCCAGAGTTTATTGGCGAAATTCCTGCCGGCTTCAAAACGGTGCTCGCCGATGTTCATATCGTTCCCGGGCGCATTGCCGGTGGTAAGGGCAAACCGCATTGCATCACATCCGTACTTGTCTATCGTGACCAGCGGGTTGACCACGTTGCCCTTCATCTTGCTCATTTTCTCGCCCTTCTCGTCGCGGATCAGGCCGTGCAAATATACTACGCGGAAGGGAATGTCCCCCGTGTCTTCGATGCCCATCATAATCATGCGCACCACCCAGAAGAAAATAATGTCATAGCTGGTTTCCATGACCGATGTCGGGTAGAAATACTTGAGGTCTTCTGTCTGTTCCGGCCAGCCCAGGGTGGAATGCGGCCATAGCCCGGAGCTGAACCATGTGTCCAACACATCGGGGTCCTGTACCAGGTCGCTTGCGCCGCATTTGTCGCATTTAGTGGGGGTATCTATCGAGGCGATCATTTCGCCGCATTTCTGGCAATACCACACTGGTATGCGGTGCCCCCACCATAGCTGGCGGCTGATGCACCAGTCGCGGATGTTCTCCATCCAGTTCAGATAAATCTTGGTGAACCTGTCGGGGATGATTTTAATCCGGCCGTCTTTCACGGCCTCGATGGCAGGCTGCGCCAGCGGGGCTATCTTAACAAACCATTGCTTGCTTACCTCAGGCTCCAGCACAGTCGAGCACCTGAAGCAATGCGGGACTGCGTGAGAGTAAGGCTCGATCTTCTCCATTAGCCCGGCTTTCTCGAAGTCCTCGACGATCTTTTTACGGGCTTCAAAACGGTCCAGCCCGGCATAAGGACCGGAATTCTCATTCATGCTGGCATCGGGTTTCAGCAGATGTATTACAGGCAGGTTGTGCCGCTGGGATATCTCGAAGTCTACCGGGTCGTGGGCGGGAGTTACCTTGACCATGCCCGTGCCGAATTCCTTATCGATGGCGATGTCGGCAATTATAGGTATAGCCCTCTTGATGAATGGCAAAATTACTTTCTTACCGATCAGATGCGTGTATCTCTCATCCTCCGGATTGACTGCCACTGCGGAGTCGCCCAGGTAGGTTTCCGGGCGGGTAGTAGCTACGGTGACATAGCCTCTGCCGTCCTCGTACGGGTATTTCATGTGCCAGAGATTGCTCGTAAGCTCCTTGTTCTGGACTTCAAGGTCGGACAGCGCTGTCCCACAGCGCGGGCACCAGTTGATAATGCGCTCGCCGCGGTAGATTAGCCCTTTGTTATACAGCCGGACAAAAGCGGTCTTGACCGCTTTCACCGGGCCTTCGTCCAGTGTAAACTTTTCCCTCGACCAGTCGCAGGATGCGCCCAACCGTTCATGCTGCTGTGTGATTGTGCTGCGGGATTTACGGACCCACTGCCAGACACGCTCTTCGAACTTATCCCTGCCTATCTGGTGGCGGTCGAGTCCTTCTTTAGCCAGCTCCCTTTCCACCACAACCTGGGTAGCGATGCCTGCATGGTCCACACCTGGCAGCCAGAGTGAAGGGTCACCCAGCATGCGGTGCCAGCGGATCATGATATCTTCCAGGGTTGCAGTGAGTGCGTGGCCGACGTGGAGCTCGCCCGTTACATTGGGCGGAGGCATTATTATGGTGAACGGCTTCTTCTTCGGATCGATCTGCGGCTTAAAATATCCGCCGTCCATCCAGAACTTGTAGCGTTCCTGTTCGACCAGTTTTGGTTCGTAGGCTTTAGGTATATCAGTCATGTCTTACCCCGGTGAAAATTAAGATTTGATATTATACAACGTGTAACCTGTAGTAAACCAAGAGTTATATATAAAGTCTATGCTGCTGGGATGCGCCTGTTAATGGAAAATAACTTCTACTTAAGAAAAGGTACGCCTAAATCCCGGCAAATGCCGTTAACTGTAAAATCGTTTATTTCCCGGTGTCTTGGAACAGTTGACGTTCTAAAGTTTAACAAATTGTAATAAATGCTGTGTTTTTTCCCTTCCCTCAATATCCGGCAGTTGTGTTTATTCAGATGCTGGACCAGATCCTTTCGCTTCATAGGGTAGATATTAGATGTTAATTTCTATAGATTCCCTGACGATAGGAGCTTCCGTATGTTTCCTGGCATACAACTCTCTATTGGCCTCGATAATTAACTCCAGTGCTTCTTTGAGATTTTCGCGAACTTCTTTCAATGTGCGTCCCTGGGTATTAACGCCAGGAATTTCTTCAATGTAACCTGCATACCATTTTCCTTGTTTTTCGATTATGCCTGTAAATTCCCGTTTCATGAGTTTTTTCCTTTCTTCAGCAGCCCGGCAACCCGGTCCAGTATCTTGTCGGCCACTTCTGCCTTGGGCATGAGCGGCAATTCATCTGCCTTGCCCTTGCTGTCGATGATAGTGACTTTATTGGTTTCGGTGCCGAATCCGCAATCTTTGGCAGTGATATCGTTGGCGACAATTAAGTCCAGCCCTTTCTTCTTGACCTTGGCCGCGGCGTTATCCACGACGTTGTGGCTCTCAGCGGCAAATCCCACACGGATGAAGTCGCCCTTGGCCTGGCCCAGTATGTCCGGTGTTTTCTCCAGTTGGAGCGTCAGGTCGCTTAGATCCTGGCGTTTTATCTTTTTACCGGATGGTCTGGCGGGGCGGAAATCCGCCACTGCAGCCGACATTATCAGCGCATCCGTCTTCTTTGTAGCTTCCAATACAGCCTGGAGCATTTCCTCGGCCGTCTTCACATCTATGACCTTAATGCCCGCCGGTTTTATAAGTGCTGTCGGCCCGCTGATAAGCGTCACATCGGCGCCGCGGTTGCGTGCAGCCTCGGCGACGGCGTATCCCATCTTCCCGGTTGAACGGTTGGTAAGGCAGCGAACGGGGTCAACCGGCTCCTGTGTGCCTCCCGCCGTTACTACTATGTGTTTGTGGGCCAGGTCGCCCGTTTTGCCCAGGACCTTCAATGTAATACCATAAATCTCATCCAGCTCGGCCAGCCTTCCCAGTCCCATCTTGCCGGAAGCCAGCCTCCCATAGGCGGGGCTTATGAAAGTAACCCCATGTTTTTTAAGCTTTGCAACGTTTTCCTGTGTTATAGGGTTGGACCACATGTTATCGTTCATAGCGGGCGCTACTACGATGGGCACCCTGGTGGCCAGGGCCGTACAGGTAAGCATATCGTCGGCTATGCCGCACGCCATTTTGGCTATCACGTTAGCTGTAGCAGGCGCTATCAGTACCACGTCCGCCGCCTCTGCCAGAGCCACATGTTGCACGCTGAACTCCGAAGCGAGGTCCCACATGGTGGTCACCACCTGGCGGTGTGTTATATTACGGAAGGTCATAGCGCCGATAAATTTCGTGGCTTCCTCAGTCAATATAACTTCCACCTGGTAGCCTGCTTGAGTAAAATAGCTGGCGATCTCGGCGGCCTTGAAGGCGGATATACTGCCGGTTACTCCCAGGACAATTGTTTTTACTTTAGCTGCCATGTGTGTGCCTCCTTAGCCCCGGTTCAATTCCCATATCATGCGAAGGCCGACCAGGGTCAGGTCGGGATTTACTATATTGATTATATTGCTGGCATCCACGATCAATGTGGCCAGGCCACCGGCGGCCACGACCTTGGCTGTCTCTTCGAGCTCCGACTGTATGCGGGCCACAATCCCTTCGATCAGTCCGATATACCCGAATACAATGCCGGATTGCATGGCTGCTATGGTATTTCTGCCGATGGCTTTCTTGGGCAGTGCCAGCTCGATCCTGGGCAGGACTGCGGTCCGGGTAAATAAGGCTTCCATGGAGATAATGATGCCGGGAGCAATGGCCCCGCCGATGTACCTGCCGTCCTTGGAGACGACGTCCAGGGTGGTGGCTGTGCCCATATCAATCACGATGACAGGTCCGCCGTAGAGCTGGTGTGCTGCCACCGCGTTCACTATGCGGTCGGGTCCCACCTCCCGCGGGTTGTCCATGTCTATGCGTATGCCGGTCTTAACGCCTGCTTCCACTATCAGCGGTGATTTCTTGAGGAAGTGCTTGCACACATCGTCAAAAATGATAAGGAGAGGAGGGACTACACTGCAGATGACCACATCTTTTATCTGTTTGGCCGTAATGCCCTGCCTTTCCATGAGTGCCAGCATAACGTTCGCATATTCATCGGAAGTGCGGTGAATATTGGTTGATACCCTCCAGGTTGTCTTGATCCTTTCTCCCTCGAAGACCCCGAAGGTGACGTTGGTATTGCCTATATCAATTGCTAACAACATAGTATTTCATTATTGCACAAATATGCGGGAAAATTCCAAGCTTTAAATTTCAAATGCCTGGAGAATTGGTAGGAATACCCCTACCCCTTCAATTTCTTGATGACCTTCGGCAAAACAGGCAAGAGGTCGCTGGCCAGCATCCCGGTATCGCCTATCTCGTCTCTCACCCATTCTCCGGCCCCGGCGTGCAGGTACACACCCAGCGCTGCCGCATCGAACAGATGCATACCCTGTGTGGCCAGACCTGCTATCGCTCCGGCCAGTACATCTCCTGTACCCGCCGATGCCAGCCCCGCATTGGCCGCCCCGCTTATCCTGGCCCTGCCTTCAGGCTCGGCTATGACTGTAAAAGCTCCCTTCAAAACAACTATCTTGTGCCAGTCGGATGCGGCCTTCCTGGCGGTATCCAGGCGGTTGGCCTGGACCTCTTCGATAGATATACCCAGCAGCCGCGCCATTTCACCGGCGTGCGGTGTGACGATCGTGCCGGGCGGCAGCTTTTTCCACCATCCGTGGGACTCCGAGAGCACATTCAGCGCATCCGCATCCAGCACCAGCACGGGAGGTTTCTCCGGCAGGTTGAGCAATACATGTTTTACGAACTCTTTAGTATGTTCATGCTGTCCCAGCCCGCATCCCATCAGCATCACTCTGTAATACGGCAGGATACTCAATATAGCGGCGGACGCTTTATCGGATAGTGTTCCTTTTTCAGATTCGGGCAGCGGAGCATAGGTCACCTCAGTCAACTTTGAAGCCAGGATGGGCTGAAGGCTTTTTGCCGTGGAAAGGGTTACCACGCCTGCTCCCACCCGTGCAGCTCCCATACAGGCCAGGTAGGCGGCGCCGATATAATTCTCCGACCCAACGACTGCCAGCATCCTGCCGAATGTCCCCTTGTTGGCGCTCATCGGCCGCGGCGGCAGGACTGACCTGGCCCAGCGTTCCGTAATCAGCTCGGTCTTGATATCGTGGCTGAGCTCATCCGGTATACCTATATCTGCTATCACCACTTTGCCCACCCGTTCGGCGCCCGGGAAAGTATAAAGCCCCGGCTTAGGCAGGCCGAGCGTCACTGTCAGGTCAGCCTGCGGACAATTATGGTCGACTGTGCCCGTGTCGGCGTTCATCCCTGTCGGTATATCTACGGCGACAATTACCATTTGCGGCCTCTTCAGCTTCTCATGATTGACCTGGGTCAGTACCTCTTTGAATTGTCCCTCAAGGGGCCGCGCCTGGCCCGTACCCAGTATGCCGTCGATCACCACCCCGGCCGTGGACAGCAGGCTTTTAAGCTTATTGTGTATCGGATCTTTTTCAAGGTGGATGAAGGGCACATCATGCTCTTTCAGCTTCTTCAGGTTCCTGTCTGCCAACGTGCGCCCGGACAGGAGGTAAACGTTCACGTCTGCGCCCCATTCGTGCAGGTAACGGGCTGCTACCAGCGCATCGCCGCCGTTATTCCCTGGGCCTGCCAGCGCCACGATACTCTTGCCCGCTATAAAATCTATGAATTCCCTGGTCTCTTCCGCCACAACCCTGCCTGCGTTCTCCATCAGGAACTCGGTGCTGATGCCTGATTCAGCAGCTTTGCCGTCGATCTCCCTCATCTGTTGTGCGGTCACTATTTTCATGGCCTTTCTCCTTCATTCCTCTCCGGTTGAGTGGAGTCGAATTCATGCAATTTATTATTCATCGCCTTCCAATGCGTGCCGCGCCAGTAAATGCGGTGGCAGGAAGGACATGCCATGTACTGGTTCTGTATCGCATAGACCTTTGCCGGCACCAGGTCCGCCGCCTCGCTTCTATCCATCTCCTTCAACACAGTATTGCATTCCAGACAGCGTGTAAAAGGCCTTGCTTTATCTAGCAGTTCTAATTTGGTCAGCACAGTTTGCATTTGCAGCTCGGAGTCGTCGCTGGACACCAGGATAGCCTGGACACGTCCGATAGTTATGGCGCGCCTCTTCATAAACTCCGTGTCCCTGGTTATTATCGTCCTGTCCTGACCCATTGCCATCTTGACCATCATCCCATCATCCGGTCCATCGAAAAACAGCGTATCGAAGCCCATCATTCTCAGCCATTTGGCCAGCTTGCCAACGTTAGCATCGACTATGAATTTCGGTCCCACTTCCTTTAAAATTCTATGCTTTGATCAGTCCGCCCGCAAGGGGTTGAAATTGGTGGTATAGTCGTAGAAGTCCTTTTTTTCGGTATTTTTCAGGTAGCCTACCAGTAAATACGTTAAAGGTGTCGCTGCTGCTTCGTAGGCCGACTTCAATATCCAGTGCCACAGCATCATGCCGCCCAGGACGTCGAACGGCAGCACTCCCCAGAATCCTATGGAAAGCACGATGACCGTATCCAGTCCCTCTCCTGCTATGGTAGAGCCTATAGTCCGTGTCCAGAGCCATTTGCCTTTAGTCAACACCTTCATCCTGGCCATGATGTAGGAGTTCACGAACTCGCCGGCCAGGTAAGCGATGAAAGATGCGATCAGGAAGCGTGGTGTGTTTCCCAGTATCCTATCATAAGCCCCCTGCGCCTCGAAGACCGGGGCCGCCGGCAGGATGCCGACCAGCCATATGGCAACGACCAGCAGCAGGTTGCAGAAAAAGCCCAGCCAGATGACGCGCCTTGCCTGGCTATAGCCATAGACTTCGGTCAGTACGTCCCCGAAAATGTAGCTCAGGGGAAAAATTATTATTGCCGCCGGCAGAGTCAGGCCGAAGACGGCGATCTGTTTGACGATCAGGATGTTGGCTGCCAGCAGGCAGGTGACGAAAAACGCGGCTATTGCGACGAATCTATATGAGTAAGTCAAAATTTATTCTCTCGTTAAGTATTAAGCGATTAATTATAAATTAAATGAACGGTAAAGCGGTAAAAAGGATGAGTTGGCGAAAAAGGAAAATGTCATCGCGTGTCTATCTCATAGCTGGTATTGCAGGTAGCCAGCAGATCACCACGTCGCCCTTCGGTCTCCTCGTGATGACATTGTATTAATCACCGTAGAGGCACACCATCTTTAAAAAATGACAAGTGGGATAAGAGAAGGGCGCAGCCCTTCTCTGCAAAAAAGAAACCCCTTGCCCTCGAGGGCGAGGGGCAGGGGTGTGGGTGACTCTTACCAAATGAATGGAATCAGCCTGTATTTCACGGTCCGGGCATATTCTGAATAGCCCGGTACTTCGTTCTGTAGTGTACGGTCTTCCATCGCTGTGCGGGCGATGATGATTAGTGCAAGGATGAAGCTCAGCACGAGTCCCCAGCAGGAGCCCAGTATAAGCGGGCAAACCATAACGGATATTATCAGGCCGGAATAACCCGGATGCCTTATGAACCGGTAGGGGCCGTCCTTGCACACGTAATGGCCGCGGTCTTCCTGAATGCGTGCCGTCCACTCGAAAAACTTGTTGACGGCCATCGCCCAGGTAGCTATCACGAAAGCCGGGATAATCAGGACGATACCCAGGATGCTCAACCAGATGGGCATGGCCGACCAGTGAAACCGCACGGCATCGAACCCCATGACAACAAGGTTAACCAGCGTTAGCACAGGATACACGACTATCCATACCCTATCGAACCCTTTGGTGTCTTCCTTGGCGACACTGCCGCGGGCGTTCAGTACTTCCGGATTCACTTTTGCCAGTATAATCCAGCCGATAAGTTGGGAAAGGCATGCCAGTACGAAATAGACCCAGCCATTTATCCAGTAAATCGTGCCCGCCGCTGCGAACAGTATGGCGAAAGATACGAGGATAAGCACGGACTGGACCACAATAGCCCTGATGCCTGCCCTGTTCAGCATTCCCTTATCCTTGAGTACGCCCTACGATTTAATAGGTTCTTTTATCGACTATCTTCCTGGCGTCCTTGGCGATAGTCCCTGGTTTCACGTACTCGATCTTATCGAACCTTACCTTGCAAACGCCGGCGAAATCCTTCTCCAGAGCTTTAGCCCAGACCTCTTTGTCTTTCGGTTCTTTAGCAAGCTCTACCTGCAGCAGCATATTGTCCCTGTTTTCAATACGGGTGACGATCAACTGGTAGTTGGCTATCTCGGGGCACCTGGCTATGACCTCGTCGGTCTGCTTGGGGTGCACGAACATGGCCCTCACCCTGACAGCGTCGCCGCTCCTGCCCATGATCTTGGGTATGCGTGCAGTAGTACGTCCGCATTCGCATGGTTCAGTTACCAGCATGCCGAGGTCGCCCGTGCCGAAGCGCACCAGCGGATAGACCTCGTCGAAGGGTGTGACCACGATCTCGCCTATCTCGCCTGGCGGCAGTACCTTACCGGAAGCCGGGTCGATTATCTCGACGATTACATCGGTATTGACATGCATGCCGACGTTCTTTTCACATGAAGAGGATATGCTGCCTATATCAGCGGTGGCGTAGGCGTCGCCGCCCAGGCAGAAAATGCCGTATTTCTCAGTGAACATTTTTCTCAGGGGCTCGCCGCCCATCTCTCCCGAGACCATGGCGAACTTCAAACTGAAGTCCTTTTTGAAATCATAACCCATTTCCTCGGCCTTCTTGATCAGGGTGGCCAGGAAGGATGGCGTGCCGACAAAGCCCGCGGCTTTAAGGTCGTGCATTACCTGTACTTGCAGTTCGGTATTGCCGATACCGGCCGGGAAAACCGTGAACCCCATGCCCCGAAGCATGCGGTCGACCAGCAGTCCTGCCG
>JBEKCL010000039.1:0-20079 GCA_050014895.1 Dehalococcoidia bacterium | reverse complement strand
CGCAAAACCCGGATACCGGGATTTCGAGAATATTCGTTGGAGGACCATCTCAGAGTACAGGGATAGATTGATGGCCGCCGGAGTCCCGATTTTCGATAGTATTGGTGAAGCTGTGAATGCCATGAGCAAGTTCGTTGCCTACTGGAACAAGCGTTGATATCTGTTTTGCTGTTAATTCTATGTCAACTAACTCATTTAAAGTAAAAAATAATTGTTCGTCGACGCAAGCCAGGACTGCAGTCCTGGATATGCTGCATGGCAAGGTGCAGACGCCGATATTTCTTCCTGTTGGTAGCCAGGCTACCGTCAGGGCGCTGACACCCGGCGATCTTGACGAAATCGGAATCAAAATGATCCTCTGCAACGCCTATCACCTGTATCTCAGGCCCGGAATTGAGATTATTGAAAAATCAGGCGGACTGCACAGCTTCATGCGTTGGGACAAACCCATCCTGACCGATAGCGGAGGCTACCAGATATTCAGTCTCGCCTCTTTCCGCAATATTACAGATGATGGGGTCGTATTCCGTTCTCACATAGATGGCAGCGAACACCGGATGTCCCCGGAGAATGTCATCCTGCTGCAGGAGAAGCTCGGATCGGATATCATGATGGTTCTGGATGTCTGCCCCGAGACATCGGCCAAGAAGCAAGATCTCTCAAAAGCCGTTGCGCAGACCACTAAGTGGGCCCAGCGGTGCTATCGGGCACACAATGATACCGGCCAGCATTTGTTTGGCATTATTCAGGGCGGAACGGACCCTGAATTGAGAACTATGTCTGCAAATGAGATAACATCCATAGATTTCCCCGGATATGCTATCGGTGGTCTTAGCTTGGGCGAACCCAAGGCCACTATGTGGAATATCGTGGATCATACCATTGGTTTAATGCCGTTCGAGAAACCGAGGTATCTTATGGGTGTGGGCGCTCCTGATGACCTGGTGGAAGGAGTGGCCAGGGGAGTAGACATTTTTGACAGCGCACTGCCGACCCGCGTGGCCCGAAATGGCGGCCTCTACACACGCGAAGGCCGTAAAAACGTTAAACGGTCTGTATATCGAGACCAGCTTGGCCCCATTGAAGAATCCTGCGGCTGTTTCACCTGCAGAAATTTTAGCCTGGCCTATGTCCACCATCTTTTCAAATGCGAGGAATTACTTACATACCGGCTGGCCACAATTCATAACCTGCACTTTATGAATAAGTTAATTGAAGATATTAGGGATGCCATCAGTGAGGGTAAGTTTCCGGAGTTTAAAGAAAGTTTCCTATTAAAATATCAGCCGACCGATGAAGACCGCCGGGTAGAGCAGAAGTCGAGGAGCCTTGAGGCGAAACGCAGTAAAGATCCTAAGGACTTTCAATGAATCTGCTTTGGTGATAACATAAATCTCTGTTTTATGGATATGGAATTTGGCGTTTGACCCTGTTATAAATTTATGAAAGAAAATGGAACCAGTATAAATATTAAAGACCTGTCCTTATGGTTTGGTGGAGTTCGCGCCCTGACCGATATCAATTTGGAGATCAGAAGAAATGAGATATTGGCAATTATCGGGCCAAACGGCGCCGGTAAAACGTGCCTCCTGAACTGCATAAACGGTTTTTATAAACCGCAAAAAGGCGAAATCGAATTTAACAACAAGAAAATTATCGGGCTGAGATCCGACAAGATTGCTCGCATGGGCATAGCCAGAACGTTCCAGAACATCGAGCTCTATTCCGGATTGAGCGCACTGGATAATATAATGGCCGCCAGGCACATACTGATGAAACAAAATATCTTCAGCACTTTTTTGTATTTCGGGCCGGCGCACAAAGAAGAGGTGACTCACCGCAGGACCGTAGAGGACATCATAGACTTCTTGGAAATAGAACATATCAGGAAGACTGTTGTGGGGTCTTTGCCTTACGGATTGAGGAAAAGAGTTGAGCTTGGAAGGGCGCTTGCACTTGAACCCAAAGTCCTGCTGCTTGATGAACCTATGGCTGGTATGAATCTGGAAGAAAAGGAAGATATAGCACGGTTTGTTTATGATATCTTTGAAGGCCAGGGAGAATCATATCCTGGTACGCCGGTTCTCAGGGACGGTGTGGACTCCATTGTCCTGATTGAACATGACATGGGTGTTGTGATGGACCTGGCAGACCGGATTGTTGTACTGGATTTTGGGCGGAAAATTGCCGAAGGGACCCCTGCTGAAATTGCAGCGAATAAGGGTGTTATTGCTGCTTACCTGGGCGAAAATTAGCCCCCGGCTCCAAGAATCAAGGCTGGTATATCACAACCATCTTTTTCGGCGTTTGTAGTGCTTGATTTCCTTATAGCTTTTCTTGGCGCCTGATGCTGAAATCCCGATGTAAAATTCTTTTACGTCTTCCCTTCCTTTCAAGTAATCAGCTGATCCATCCATCACCACGCGCCCGTTTTCCATGACATAGCCGTAATGGGCTGTATTCAAAGCCACCCTGACGTTCTGCTCAACCAGCAGGATTGATGTTTTTCTATCTATATTGAATTTTTTAATAATGCCGTAGATCTGTTCTACGACCATTGGGGCCAGTCCCAGGGAGGGCTCGTCCAACATCATCAGGCAGGGCGCCGCCATCATTGCCCGCCCGATTACAAGCATTTGTTGTTCACCGCCGGATAAGTATCCGGCGGTGTTGTTCTTCAGGTTTTCCAAACGTGGGAAGTATGAATAGACCATGCCCAGGTCGGCTTTCACGTCCCGGGCATGCTCACGGCTGAATGCTCCGACTCGCAGGTTTTCCTCGGCGGTTAGATGGCCGAAGACTCTTCTCCCTTCGAGCGCCTGCACTATTCCGAGCTTGCCGATTTCGACGGCGTTTTTGCGGTCAATTCTCTGCCCATCCCACTCGATGGTGCCATCATTGATCTCGCCCTCTTCTATTCTAAGGAGGCCGGAAATGGCCTTGAGAGTTGTGGTCTTTCCGGCCCCATTTGCTCCTAAAAGGGCTACAACAAGGCCATCATCTACAGATATAGAGATGCCGTGCAGCACTTTAACTACATTGAGATAAGATACCTCGATGTTGCTTAATCTAAGCATTCTAAATTGCTAAACCTCTCTATTTAAACCAGTCGAATTTCTCGTATTGGATAAGCGGAGCGTCCACCCAGCCGGTCAGAGAAACGATTTTTCCATCCTGGACCTGGAATATCTTCACCGACTTGGAGCCGCGTTTGTCCAGTGGATTGGAGAAGTCTACAGGGCCGTGCAATCCCTGCACATCGTATCCTTTTACCTGGAGGAAACCCTGCTCTTCCGCTGCTTTCCATGCCGCTGCATCGCCCCCGGAAAGTACATCGACAGTTGATGTTTTCAGGGCCTGCCTGATAATCTCAGCATTTATCAGACTCGAAGCCCAGCCTGTTATGTAGTCGCCATTACCGATGAATTCCGGGTGCCTGGCCTTCGCATATTCGGTCATCTTTGCCATACCGGGAACGTCATCTCCCCAGCTTACTGTCGGAAATACGCCGTATACACCCTGGCTCACCGTAGGTCCCGCCAGGTCAACGAGCGCCTTGGTGAAGCTGGCGTGAGCACATCCCACAGTTATCCCAGGCATCATCTTCAGGTCATAAGCGTTCTTCAGGATTACCGAGGTAGGCGCCGGGGTGCTGGAAATGAATAGCACGTCCGGGTTCTTGGCCTGGATTCTGGTTAGGGAGTCTGTTTCGGACATAGTTGTTGCAGTGTGCTCTTCCACTGCCACGATTTCCACTCCAAGGTCCGCGGCTGCCGCGCGGGCTGCGTCCCTGACACCATAACCGGTTGGGGTATTGGCAATTTCGAGGGCCATCTTGGGCTTTCCGTTGCCCTTCCATATATTCTGCATGTAGTATTTCGTGAATGCTGCCCAATCATCGCCGTAATCCGGCAACTGCGCATACATATGCTCTGAGGGATGGGTAAGAGACGGTGAACTGAATACCACGAGACAGGGGAATCCGTTATCGTTTGCTACCTTTTGTGATGCGACCGCATCTTTGGAAGATACTGCCGTAAAGAATGCGCAACCGTCGGACAGAAGTTTCTTGGCGTTGGTCGTTGCCTGGTTAGAGTCGTATTTTGTATCATACCAAACAACTACGATCTTGTTGCCATTGACGCCACCCAGTTCATCATTGATGTACTTCATGGCGTCCAGTTCGCCTTGTCCGATGGGCTGCCCTTTCTCGGCAGCAGGGCCCGTGAAGGGTATGTTAAACCCGACTTTGATCGCCTTTGCTGCCGGTGCCGCCGGACTTGTGCAGCCAACCAACAGCGAAAAGATGAAGACAAAAACCAACACTGTGGTTACTGCGCCAATTTTGTAGTGTCTCATGCCGTATCAACCTCCTGATATAATTTATTTAAAGAACAGTTCATTCTGTCACACCAAGATATCATTCCATATCAATATGAAAACGGCCACAACCTGTACGAGGCCTTGAACAGTGACCAGAGGTGTGCAAGACCCCGGGGCTCGAGTACCAGTGATAGGATCATTATGGTACCGAATATCATGGGGCCAAGGCCGCTGGAAAAACCGGTAGGCAGGATGTTCAGGCCTTCCAAGGCGGGGGTCAGGACGACAGGCAGAAGCCAGTAGAGCAATAGTCCCATCGTACCGACGCCTAGTATGGGCCCGATCGAAGTTCCCAGGCCGCCGATTATCAGTATACCTACGTAAAGTATGGACTGGCTGAATGTAAAGTCCTCCGCGGTGATATTTCCGCGCCATTGCGCAAAGAGCGAGCCCGCTATGCCGGCGAAGAAACAGCCAAGGAAAAAGGCCAGCAGCTTATAGGAAAATACGTTTATGCCCATGACCTCAGCTGCAAGGTCATTGTCTCTCACAGCTACGAACGCCCTGCCGGCCCTGCCGCGCGCCAGGTTGGTGGCAAACAGGACGCAAAGCGCGGTGATGCCTATTATGAGGTAAAACTGCTTGATTTCGGAGTTGAACTGGAAAGACCCGATGGATGCTGATGCCACACCCATTCCTATGGAACCATGGGTAACATCGGTCCAATGATTAATGATCCAGATGATAATGAACTGGGCTGCGATTGTTGTTATCGCCAGATAGAAGCCTTTTACACGCATGGACGGCATTCCGAACAGCAGCCCGATTAAACCGGCGGAAATCCCGGAACAGATCAGCGCTGCAAAATAGGGCCATCCGAACGTAGTCGTGAGGATGGCAGTAGTATATGCGCCGACGGCCATGAACCCGGCATGACCGATCGAAAGCTGACCGCAATAACCGACCAGTATGTTGAGTCCGATGACTGCGATAATGGTGATGCCGATCAGGTTAATAATATCGAGCCCGAAGCGGGGGATGTACAGGGGCATGGCGAAAAGAAGCAGCAAGAAGGCCGCAAACAATACCCACTGAGTCCTGGTTCGGATTATCGCCGTATCGGTATTATAAGAGTAGTTGCGAATTCCACAGGGTAGACTCATGGCCTAGATCCTCTCTATCCTTTCTTCGCCGAACAGCCCGTACGGTTTGATTAGCATCACAATAATGATAATGATGAAGGGTATCAGGTCTTTGATACCCGGCCCTATTATTCCTGTCAGATAGCCGGCTCCCACGTTTTCACACAGGCCTATAATTGGTCCTGCGATTATGCAACCAAGAAACGAGTCCATTCCTCCAAGGATCACTACTGAAAATGATTTAAACCCCGTTTCCACAAGTGCGTTTGTTATGCCGCCGATGCTTGAGACAAGCACTCCCCCGATTGCGGCGACGATACAGGCAAAAATCCAGGACATAGAGAAAATTCGTGTTATTGGGACCGCGCAAGCCTGGATTGCCAGTTGGTCGTCGGCGGTTGCGCGCATAGCAATTCCCATCTTATGAAATTTAAAAAAGACCGATAAGATTACAAACAGCAGCAGGGAGACACCCGCAGCCCAGAGGTATTCCTGGGAAATAACAGCGGTACCTATATAGACCGGTTCTTGCGGAAACAACGTCGGCAATTTTGCGACGCTTACAGGCCATACCACTGTTACCAGCCCCTCAAGAAAATAGGCAAGCCCAAGCGTAACGGCAATCAGTGACAGAGCGGGCTGTCCGATCAAGGGCCGCAGAGTGAAGCGTTCTATCAGCCACCCCAGAAAGATGGCAAACAGGATGGTCATGATTAGTCCCAACCATATCGGGAGTTTTGCTTGAGTCAGCATGCCATATGTAAACCATGAGGAAATCAACACAAGCTGTCCAAGTGCCAGGTTGGCCACCCTGCTGGACTTCCATATCAGTGCGAAACCCAGGGCAATAAGGGCATAAATCATTCCGACAGCCAGGCCTGTTATTGTGTACTGTATCAATTGTGTCATTCGTCGATACCTAAATGTCCCATACTTTAATAGTAGTAGATACTGTACCTTTCCTTCCGTCACGGTAGGTTATGGAAGCATCAACAGTAAGGGATTCTTTTTTCCCATATATGGCGTCTATCACCGGTTTGTATCTAATTTCCATAAACTCGCGCCGCAGCTTGCGCGTCCTCGTTAACTCGGCCTCATCAGGATCGAATTCCTTGTGCAGCAGCATATATCTCTTGACCCTCGATAGCTCGGGCAAATAGCTGTTAACCCGTGCAAGGTCTTTTTTAATCAGGTCAGCAACTTCCCGTTTCTGCGAAAGGTCGACGAAAGTAGTGTATGCGAGGCCTTTGCGCTCCGCCCACTTGCCGACCATGGCAAAATCGATATTGATCATTGCTGCAACAAATGATTTATCTTTTCCTCCGATTACCATTGCATCTTTAATGTATGGGCTAAACCGCAGCCTGCCTTCGATATACTGCGGCGCATATTTAGCGCCTGTCACAAGCGTACCCATATGCTCTAATCTATCAAGAAAGATCAGGTGCCCTTTCTCGTTAATATTTACCGCGTCACCTGTATGACACCAGCCCGATATCTTCACTGCTCTGGTCTTTTCAGGTTCATTCAGATATTCTTTAAATGTGCTGTCGCTGCGCACTAATAATTCACCTTCATTGGTGATTCTAACCTCGACGTTCAGTGCGGGGCGTCCGACACTTTGAAAATCGATTTCTCCCTTACTGTGTGATGAGATAAATCCGGCTTCCGTACTGGCATAGGTCTGCCTGAGCTCGATGCCTATGGCATGTATGAGCTTGAACGTGTCAAGGCTTAGAACTGAACTGCCGGTTACAGCGAACCTGACTTTGCTTAGCCCGAGTCTGTCCTTTAAGGGTCTCAGCAGAGTTGCATTAGCTATCAAATGAAGTGTTTTCCAGAATGCGTTGGCAGGGTGATCCTGAAAACTAAGGTCGGCTATTTTGTAGCCTACAGGCACCATCATGTGATATGCAAATCTTTTCAGAGGATGAGCATCGGTCATCTTAACCTGAATTTCACTAACCAGGCTTTCCCATTGACGCGGGCCGTAAATTGCGAAATCTGGTCCTACTTCACGGGTGTCCTCAGCAATAGTTTCAGGCTCTTCCGCAAAATTCAGTCTGGCGCCTGTGAGAATGTGCGGGATTGTTGCAAAGTAGCTATCTCCCACCCATGCAGCCGGGAAATTGGAGATCAAGTCATCGGTTGCGTCCAGCGGGTAGACGCTTACGAAACTGCGGGCGGTTTGTATTAAGGCCCTGTGTGTCAGGATAGCGCCCTTGGGCAAACCGGTTGTGCCGGAAGTATAGTATATAAACGCAGTATCATCCGGTTGACCCATCGATAGGTTGCTCTCGAATGTTCCCGGATTATTATTTTCGAATATCTTTCCGGCTAGTACAACCTTGTCAAAGCTGATTAACATTGGGTCGTCATAATTATTGAGCCCTTTGGGGTCCCAATAAATGATTTTCTTCAATGATGAAAGCTCTGAACTGATTTCAAGGAACTTGTCCGTTTGTTCCTGGTCATTTACTATGGCGAACGATGCGCCGGAATGGCTGGCTATATATTTAAGTTCAGATGGGATGGAATCGACGTATGCTCCAGTCGCTATCCCTCCCGCTGCCTGCACCGCAAACTCTCCCCAGAACCACTCCGGTTCATTATCGCCGATGATACAGGCAACATTTCCCCTTTGAAGACCCAGGCTGGTGAGGCCAAGTGAAAAATACTTGATCTGCTCGAAATACTCTTGCCAGTTATACTTGTGCCAGATGCCCCGCCTTTTAACACACATGGCGATCTGCTTGCCACGTTTGTGGTAGTTATCCTGTATTAATTGTGGAATTGTATAAATATTAGTCATAGTATTACTTAAGGAAGGGCTGATTTTGTGAGTACTGACCGCCGGGACTATGAAAGTCCAAACTTTTCAGCGGTCTGTCTAAAGCCGAACAGTGAACCCTCGAGGGTTTTGTGGTTGACACAATAGGAAATTCTAAAATAGCCGGGGGTCCCGAACCCGCGTCCGGGCACGGTTAATACATTTGACTTCTGTAATTCGCGGACAAATTCCACGTCATCAGCAATTGGCGTTTTAGGAAACATATAGAATGCGCCTTGTGGCTTTACAAGCTTATATCCCATATCAGTCAGGTTATTATACAGGAAATCGCGTTTTTCCTCATATTCTGGAATTGAGACAGTGATATGTTGAAGGTGGCGTACGATATTTTGCATAAGGGCAGGTGCATTTACAAAACCCAGTATCCTGTTGCAGAAAATCAGCCCGTTTACCAGTTCTTCCTTATTTTCGATATCCGGATTGATCGCTATATATCCAATGCGTTCACCCGGCAGTGCCAGGTCTTTTGAATGAGATGTAGCTATAAAGCTTCTATGATACATCTTCAGGATCGGTACATAAGAGAGCCCGTCATACATCAAATTGCTGTAGGCCTCATCGCTAATTAAATAGATACATGAGTTAAATTGTCTTTCTTTCCGGGTTAGCACATCAAGCAGCTTGGCTGTGAAATCTGCAGAGTAAACAACGCCGGTAGGATTGTTGGGAGAATTGATGAGTACTGCCTTTGTTTTTGCATTTATC
Organism: Dehalococcoidia bacterium; assembly: GCA_050014895.1. GTDB lineage: Bacteria > Chloroflexota > Dehalococcoidia > GIF9 > UBA5629 > JAFGLP01. Next base: position 11,058 of record JBEKCL010000039.1, on the reverse strand, counting down.
TTGTTCTCCATGTCTCCCAGGTCAGGCAGGCACTGATCGTCAGTTTTTACAACACAGGTTTTACCATCGTGATTATCGATGTAATTATCATATTCCATAAAAAAGGGTGCGAATACGATTACTTCCTCACCTGCATTAAGGACTGTTTTGAGTATAACGTTTATTGCTCCTGCCGCACCTACAGTCATTACAATATCCTGTGCCGAAACCTTGATGCCATTTTCATGAGTAATTTGCTTAGCGACGGACTCGCGGGTTTCGTGATATCCGGCATTTTCCATGTAACGGTGCATCCCGGCACGGGGATTATTACAGAGTTCTTTTAAAGCCTCTCTAAATTCTGCGGGAGGCTCTATTATCGGGTTGCCTAGAGAAAGATCAAATACATTATGCTCGCCATGCGTCTTTTTCAGGATAGCGGCTTCCTCGAACATGCGCCTGGTCCATGATCCCTCGACCATCCGTTTACGGACATTATCAGAGATTGACACTTGAGGCTACCTCCCTACCCTTTTCGAAAGCGCGAATATTGATATCCAGTATTTTGGTGGGCAATTGTTTGGTAATAGCCTGTTTCCAAATTGCCAGGTCAAAATGTATTGAGAGAAAATGCGATAGAAAACCCAGCATAAAAATATTCAATGTCCTGATATCCCCTAACAGCCCGGCTTGCTTCGTGCCGTCAATAAGGTGAATTCTGGAGGTCCTTTGTCGAAAAGAATCGATAATTTCCTGATCATCCGGGTATTTTTGCGTTCCAAGGGAAATCGATAATGGCGGTATAGCGAGTTTATTGATGATGACCAGCCGATCCGGCTTAATATAATTTACCCATCTGGCAGCTTCAAGCTTCTCAAATGCCAGCAAGACATCCGCTTCACCCGGACTGATCAGTGGGGACCAAACTTTTTTACTGATGCGTAGATGGCTCGTGACACTGCCTCCTCGTTGGGCCATTCCGAGCGTATCTGTCTTTTTTACATCCAGTCCCATGGCAAGGGCTGCTTCCCCAAGTATGTCGCTGGCAAGGATAGTGCCCTGCCCGCCGACGCCAACCATCAAAATATCCTGTTTGTTTACTTCCAAATTGCTCACCTACTGACCTTTCCTGCAGACGGTACAATAGCTTTTTTAGGGCATAGTTGTTCGCAAACGGTACATTCGTCTCCCATGCACGTCATTGCATCGATATACAGCTTGCCATCTTTCTTCTGGATGGAGGGACAACCGATCATCAGGCATACACCGCAGTCATTGCATTTATCTATGTCAACCTGCCTCGGATTCTTGCGTCCTTTGTTGGCAACTGCGCATTTGCCTCTTACGATAACTACCGAGAGGGCTTTGTTATCAAGTGCCGATCTTATTGCACTTCTGACAGATTTGATGTCGAAAGCATTGACCACCTGCACGTCACTTACTCCCGCTCCCCGCACTATACCTTCGATACTAACCTTATTTGTTGTACAACCCTGTGCCGAAATGCCTGAACCGGGATGGTCCTGGTGTCCGGTCATTGCAGTTGTTCCATTATCCAGTATAACTACAGTAATCTTGGCATCATTATAGACTGCATCGACGATGCCAGTGATACCAGAGTGCATAAACGTGGAATCGCCTATTATAGCCACTATGTCACTGCTAACGCCGGCTTTTTCCAACCCTATCGCCTGTCCAATACTGGCTCCCATGCATGCAGCGGTATCCATGGCACGCAATGGGGGATAGGTCGCTAATGTGTAGCAGCCGATATCTCCAGTTATTATCAGTTTTGATTCTTTTTCAGATTTGCCGCTGGCATCCAGTATCTTGTTCCTCTGTCCTATTGTGCTCAGGACGAAGAACGCCCCGGCATGCGGGCATCCGGGGCATAATAGCGGCGGCCTTCCGGGCAGGTCCTTCAGCGGTTGTATTTCTGATGTTTTACTGGAGTGGGTGGTTGCGCCGGTCTGAATAGCCGCATGGTGGACGGCTGATTTGTTCAACTCTCCAAATCTCGGAAGATGTTTCTTGCCTTCCACCTGGATGCCGAGCATTTTAATGTTCTCCTCCAGGAAAGGGTCAAGTTCTTCAACAACAAACAGCTTCTTAACCTTGCTGGCGAACTGCTGGAGCATTTTCGGCGGTAGAGGATATGTCATCCCCAACTTAAGAAACGTGGCATCAGAGAAAACTTCCCTGGCATACTCATAGCCTACTCCGCTGGATACAATTCCAATCTGGTCATTGCCTTCGATTAGTTGGTTAAGAGGTGTAGTTTCGGCATAATCAGTGAGGTCGGCCATACGTTTGTGCATTTGCGGCACGCGTATGCGGGCGTGAACAGGAAGCATAACGTATTTTTCAACATTGTGATGAAACCGTTTTGTTCTACCCTGGCGAACTTTCTCATCATCGAGTTCAACAACAGATTTTGAGTGGGCCACGCGGGTGGTGATTCTGAAAAGTACCGGAGTATCAAATTTTTCACTTAGATCAAACGCAGCTTGAATGAAATCATAAGCTTCCTGGCTATCTGCAGGTTCAAGCATGGGCACCCTGGCCAACTTGGCGAAATGGCGGTTGTCCTGTTCGCCTTGTGAGCTGTGTATTCCAGGATCATCCGCCGAAATCACTACCAGTCCCCCGTGGATACCCGTCGTTGCAGCGGCCATGAATGGATCGGCCGCAACGTTCAGTCCAACATGCTTCATGGAAACCAGGGTCCTGACTCCGGCATAAGAAGCGCCCAGTCCGACTTCCATAGCCACCTTTTCGTTTGTTGACCATTCGGCATAGATGTCCTTGTAACGGGCGAGGTTTTCCAGTATTTCGGTGCTGGGAGTACCCGGGTATGCCGTGGCTACTAGTATCCCCGCGTGGTAGGCTCCCTGAGCTATTGCTTCATTTCCGGAAAGTAGTTTGCGGACTGTTTTCATAAACGCACGCTTTCTCTAAACGGTCAAATGCCAAAGAATAATTATAATAATTAATTGGCCACTAATTCAATATATCGGGGGAAAATAGATTTGCAGTTTATGCATATGCCGAGATACCGTTAAGTTTCCACTGGTGACTAAACTAGATTCGTCAGGTTGTCGCTTAATAAGTTTCATCTTCAAATTTGCAAGGTGTAAAATCCAGTTGTTTTTCCATAATATTCAGCGATCTGCCGTGGGAAATTGCTTTTGCCCAAGTTGTGCGGTCTGTGGTTACGTTAAATAATTTGTCCTTGTAAGCGATTATCAGTTCATTATTTCTATAAAAATGGGCGTAAAACTCCTGTTTAATAGGGCCAAAATTGCGGGCCATATTGCTTTGAATGTTTCTTATAACATCGTCTATTTGATGTGAATCGATTTTTATTTTATAGAAGGTGATTAGCCCCATAAGGGCCTTCTTTTTGCCGATTACCTGTAATCTATTAAATATCGATTTGTCCTTTTGGCTGATATTAAGAACGATGCCATGGTATTCATCACTCATTAATTCCTCTTCCGACTTCGGTTACGCAAATGCGATTTAATAACTGTTTCAGTTATAGATTAAAACATCTGAGGCTTCTTTTTCAGTGTTTCAATGAGTTTATCCAGGGGAATTGCAGCCAGTGTAAGGCTTTGCAGGCCGCCTGCTGACATATGGATAGCCAGTTCGGCAGCCTTCTCATTGCTGGGGGCTTCTATGATGGTTACGAAATCATATTGACCCAATAAAGCATACTGCGCAATGATTTTCACGCCCATGTACTCGACTTCTTTATTCAAATCTTTCAGTTTCTCCGGATACTCTTCGATAGCCTTTCTGCCTTCACCGGTCAATGTCGAAAGTAGCAAATATATAGCCATGGCCGCCTCCTCTTACTATTTGTTAAATAGAAAATATCTCAATAATCAGGAACATGCGCATAATCCGAACGCTTTTATCAGATATCCAAGCTATTTTATCATTAAAACTTTAACTATGTTAACTTGACAGAGTTGCAGTGATATTTAGTAATATAATATACTGTTAAAAGTTCAGTTTTTATGTTGGTTTGATGCACGCAAACAACTATATCTACCGAAGGTGACTCTGGATAAGTTACCGCAGCCCCGCGGTAATGCTGGAGTCACGTACCCAACCAAGCAGAAGTCATAGTCTGTGGTTGTCTCTGTCAAAATTTACATTAGTGGAGGTATATCTATGAAAAGGACTATTTTTATTTTCATCTTATTGGCGATCACTGCGGCGTCATCTCTCATGGTTGCGTGCAGCACAGCCACCCCGGTACAGCAACCTGGTGCGGCGGAAGTAAAGACTATAAAAATGGGATGCACACTTCCATTCGACACCAGCCTTGGCATGGACACGAAAAAAGCCCTGGAGATGATTATTCCTGAATTTAACAAGAATGGCGGAATTACAGTCCAAGGCGTGAGATACAATATCGAGCCTATTATTTATGATGACAAATATACCGCTGACGGGGGGCGTGCAGCGGTTGAAAGACTTGTAAACGAAGACAAGGTGAAATTTATCATTTGCCAGGTTGGCTCTGCTCCGATCATGGCAGGTCTTCAAGTTACGGAACCAGCGAAAGTTATGGTAATGTGCGGAGGGGCTTCCTCGAGCATTATCGATCCCAAGAATAAGTATGTGTTCGGAACTGCGACGTGGAGGACGAATTTAGCCCCATTATTCCCCTTGTTAATGAAAGCCTTCCCAAATGCCAAGACCATGGTTAACCTGTCCCCTGATGATGAAACCGGAAAAGCACTGGCCCGTGATAACGCTAAAATAGCAACTGCCATGGGTATACAGGTGCTGGATAATATTTATTATCCCCGCAGTACCCAGGACTTCGCACCCTTTGCCACCAAAATTGTTGCTTTAAAGCCGGACATTATGGATTATCCCGGTGCGGTGGCCGGCACTCAATTTGGGCTTCAGTTCAAGGCCTTATATGAAGCGGGTTTCAAAGGCGCACACGTCAGCCCTATGGCCCCGAATCCGGTAGAAATATTTGCTGTGGCACCCAAAGAGTCCATGGAAGGGTTAATTTCGGTAATTTCGGCGGCAGATATTCCGAACCCCACACCGTTAGCTCAACAATATAAAGATGCCTGGACTGCTAAATATGGCCAGTGGTCGAATGCAAGCCTTAACTGGATACCGGCCTTCTATGCCTTTGTAGAGGCGATAAAAAAGGCGGACAGTGTGGACCCGGAAGTGATAACCGCCTATCTCTCGGCAAATGGCCTATCATGGCAGGGACCATCCGGAAGTGCGATGCTGGTGAAGCGGCCTGACTTAAAAAATGACAGGTTCTGTGACACTTGCGCGTCGCTGGATTTCGGAATTTTCAAAAATGGCAATTATGAGTATCTTGGTACTGTATCCGCGGAAGATGCTTTGAAGGCCAATCAGGATTCGTTTGGCGGAACCTGGAAATAAATCGACAGTCTTGTAAGATAAGTCGATAATTAAATACTGAGTACACATTGACGGAAGGCACTGTGATTTCGCAGTGTCTTCTGTTGTGTGTTGAAAAGGAAGAATGTGACCCCGGGTTTATTTATTCAACTACTGGTAAATGCCCTATCCCTCGGTTCGATTTATATACTGATGGTGCTGGGCCTCGATATCATTTTACGAGGTACTAAGATATTGAATTTTGCCCATGGCCAGTTATATATGCTAGGGGCGTACATGCTTCTGCTGCTTTTCCAGATGCTCCATATTGAGTTTGCGTTATCTCTTATATTAGCGGTGCTGATACTGGCGCTGGTCGGAGCTATTTGCTATTTAAGTATCTTTCATGTAGTGAGGCAGAGATTTGTAGTGACAACTACATTCTCTTATCGTTTGCTGTTGAGTGCCATGGCATCGGTTGGTTTGATGATGATATTGCAGCAGGGTACTCTGCTTGTATTCGGTACACAGGAACGAGGGATACAGTCTCCATTCCCTCAGGTTATTGATGTTCTGGATGTCAGGATCTCATTGCTGCGGCTGATAGTGATTGTTGTAAGTATAGTAATTGGCCTTCTTCTATATTTACTAATGTACAGGACTAAATTGGGTAAGATTCTTCGGGCTGTCAGCTATGATCCGGAAGCAGTAACGTTGCAGGGCATCAACACATTCTGGATATTTGTGTTTTGTTTTGCTTTGGGAAGTGCTCTGGCAGGTGTTGCCGGAGGCGTAATAGCTCCTCTCTTTTCCGTCACGCCATCTATGGGGCAGGACGTACTGTTTCTTTCCTTGTTGGTATTGCTTGTTGGTGGGATAGGAAGTTATAAGGGCACGGTACTGGGCGGACTGCTGGTCGGCTTATTGTTAAGCTTTGGGTTCCAATTCCTCGGCGGTGTCGCAGAGTTATTTGTATTTATATTGGTCATAATTTTCCTCAGTTTCAGGCCTGGAGGACTACTCGGTGAAGCGGCTGACTAGTTTGAAAAGGAAGGATGTCAAGGTCATTGCGCTCATCGTCCTCGCCGTTTTCCTTTTAACATTACCTCTCTATATTGAAAGCGACTATATTAAGCACCTGCTTATTATGACCTGTATCGGGGCCATACTGGGCATGTCCTTTAGTCTGCTTTTTAGTGCAGGGTTGATCTCGCTGGGAGCAGCTGCTTTCTATGCCGTGGGCGCTTACGTTTCTGCGGTTTTATCCATGAATTTTGGTCTTTCCTTCTGGTGCGCTTTCCCCATTACAATAGTAGTTTCCGCTCTGGTGGCTGCAGGGATTGGCGCAATTTTTGTAAGAAATGGTGGTATTGCTTTTGCCATCATAACATTGCTGTTTGCCAACGCAATCGTAATTGCCGCAGGGCAGATTGAATATCTTGGAGGATGGGGTGGCATCATAGGTATTGCCCGCCCGACCCCGGTAGGACCAATCGAGTTCGTGAATAAAACGTCATATTATTACCTGGCATTGGTAATACTGTCGTTGGTCGTCCTGGCCTTTTATGCGCTTTATACGTCACGCATTGGCCGGGCCTGGAAAGCTATAAAGCTGAGCCCAAATCTGTCGGGGACCCTGGGTATTAATCTCTACCGATATAGGTTGCTGGCTTTTGTAGTGGCAGCGGCGGCAGCGGCAGCAGCCGGCAGTTTCTATGCCCACTACTTCCAGACAATTACGCCCGACTCCTTCGGTGGTTGGCTTTCAATATATATACAATTATATGCTGTGCTGGGCGGTCTCGAGTTTTATTTACTCGGACCGGCGGTTGGAGCGGTACTGATGACGTTTATACCTGAGTACCTGCGTGTAATAAAAGAATATGAGCCTATAGTGACAGGTGTACTTTTGCTCATAGTCATATTATTTTTCCCCGGCGGTATTCTGGGTTCAATAATAAATTCAGATAAAATTAGCGGTGCCAAGTTGTGGAGCAGGATTAGCTCCATAGGGGAATGGGTGAAGAAAAGCAGGTGATCCTGATCTTGCGGTGTAAATAGATGGCTTTATTAGAGATAAAGAATATAACTAGAATTTTCGGCGGACTGATCGCAATCCGTGATCTGTCTTTGGATGTGCATGAAGGGGAAATACTTGGCTTGATCGGACCAAACGGCGCTGGGAAAAGCACCCTTTTCAACATAATAAGCGGTTTTATCAGACCCAATAAAGGAAAAATATTCTTTAAGGGCGAAGAAATAACTGGTTTGAGGATAGATCAGATAGCTCAGAAAGGCATTGCCAGGATATTCCAGGAGCCAACGTTATTCATGCAGGAAACGGTATTTGAAAATGTCCTGAGCGGGTTTCACAGGCACTATGGGCAGCCTTTCTGGAAAGCTTTCTTACATACACCTGCTGCCAACAGGGAAGAGGCATTAAAAAAGGCAAAAGCCTTAGAGATTTTGGACTTCATGAGTTTGACGTCTATGTCCGATGAACTTGCGGCCAATTTACCTCACGGGCATCAACGGGCCCTTGCTATAGCCATTGCTCTGGCAACGGGACCCGAATTATTGTTGTTGGACGAGCCGGTGACCGGCATGAATCCGACAGAGACCATGGACATGGTGGAGAAAATAAAACGGATCCGTCAGCGTGGTATTACCGTACTTATCGTGGAACATGATATGAAAGCTGTAATGAGTCTCTGCGATAGGATTGTGGTATTGAGTCTTGGCGTCAAGATAGCTGAAAATATGCCTTCTGCTATCCGAAAAGACGAGCAGGTGATTGAAGCCTATTTGGGCAAGCAGGTGATCTGAACCAATGTTGCTGGATGTAAGGGGTTTTACGGTTCATTACGGTAAAGCGGAAGTTTTAACCGACGTATCATTGCATGTCGATGAGAAGGAGATCGTCACAATCATTGGCGCCAACGGGGCCGGTAAAACGACTACCCTGAGAGCAATTTCGGGTTTAAAGGCATTGACTTCGGGTGAAGCATGGTATGGTGGCACAAAGATAAATGGCCTGCCTCCCCATAAAATTGTCAGGCTTGGCATTTCACATGTTCAGGAAGGACGAAAGATTTTAGCGCCTTTGACCGTGATGGAAAACTTGGAGTTAGGGGCCTTTCTGCGTAATAACAAAAAGGAAATGCTCAGCGAGTTTGACGAGATATTTGAGCGGTTCCCAATTCTTAAGGAAAGAAAGGACCAGATTTCGGGTAGTTTAAGTGGTGGTGAACAGCAAATGCTCGCTATAGCCCGCGCTCTTTTGAATAAACCATCATTAATCATGATGGATGAACCCAGCATGGGTCTCTCTCCCAAAATGGTTGGGGAAGTTGGCAGGACTATCAAGGATATTAACAAGCGGGGCATAAGCATTATTCTCGTAGAACAAAACGCCAGGATGGCTTTGCACCTTGCGAGTAGAGCATACGTCCTTGAGACAGGCAAATGCGTACTGGAAGGTTTGGCCAGTGATTTGAACGAGGATGAGAGAGTTCAGAAGGCTTACCTGGGCGGCTAATTCCAATATTGGCGTTTGATATCGGCTGGTAATCGTATTACCATAAACTAATCTTTTCAAGCGATGTATATGACCGGAGAATACTCATGATTACTATACCGGAGATGCTTGCCAGAAATGCCAGGATGTATCCGGATGACTGTGCCCTGGTGGAGCTAAAACCCAGTAAGAAGTACCGTAGCGAAATTACCTGGAAGATTTTTGATCAAGAGGCTAATCGCGTAGCTAATATGCTCCTGGATATGGGCGTTGGCAAAGGGGATAAGGTCATTCACTGGATGATGAATTCTATCGACTGGCTAATTGTCTATTTTGGTATATTACGCACTGGAGCGTGGGTAGTGCCGCTGAATTTCAGGTTTACTGCACAGGACTTCAATTACTGTGCAGACATATCCGAAGCGAAAGTGATGATTGTTGGCGAGGAGTTCATTGAACGTGTGGATGCGGTGAAAAGTCAACTGACTTATTTGAAGAAATGTATCTGTGTATCCAATTCCGTTCCCGGTTATATGGCTAATTATCATTCACTGGTTTCCGGATATTCAGATAAAATTCCCAAAATTGAATTACATGATGAAGAAAGCTGCAGCCTGTATTTCACCTCGGGTACTACCGGGGTGCCCAAGCCCATTCTTCTTACTCACAATAATTTGAAATGTGCTGCTATAACGGAGTATGCCCATCATCACCAGGTCAAAGAAGATAATTTTATACTGATACCGCCTTTGTACCATACAGGTTCTAAAATGCACTGGTTTGGCAGCTTGATTGTAGGGGGAAAGGCAACTTTGCTGGGAGAGGTTAGCCCCAGAAATATACTTGAAACGGTGCATAAAGAAAGAGGTTCTATAGTCTGGCTGCTGGTACCGTGGGCGCATGATATATTAATGGCTTTTGAAAGCGGCGAACTGAACATCAAGGACTATGATCTGAGATGCTGGAGATTAATGCACATTGGAGCTCAACCTGTGCCACCTGCACTGGTTAAAAATTGGAAAAAAGTATTTCCTAAAATGCAGTACGACACAAATTATGGATTAAGTGAATCTACCGGCCCGGGCTGTGTCCACCTTGGAATCGAAAATGTGAAAAAGGCGGGCGCTATCGGCAGACCTGGCTTTAATTGGGAAACAAAGATAGTTAACGAGAAAGGTAATGAAGTTAATAAAGGAGCGATAGGGGAACTGCTGGTGAAAGGCGACGGGGTGATGAAGGAATACTACCGTAATCCTGAGAAAACCAAAGAAACCCTCAGAAATGGCTGGTTATATACCGGCGACATGGCCATGATGGATGACGATGGTTTCATATTCCTGGTTGACAGAAAGAAAGATGTGATCATTACCGGAGGTGAAAACATTTACCCTGTAGAGGTAGAAGATACTTTACATAATCATAATAAAATTTATGATGTTGCGGTCATAGGATTGGCGGATGAACGGCTAGGGGAGATTGCCGTTGCTATTGTTGACCCCAAGCCAAATCATGTTTTGACCGAGAAAGAAGTTCTGGATTTCTGCCGGCAAAATCTTGCAAAGCATAAAATCCCGAGAAAGGTCATTTTCGACAAAGTTCCCAGAAATCCGACCGGCAAAATCGAGAAACCGAAGCTAAGAGAAAAATACACTAAAAAGCCCTGAATTTGTCTATTTCCAACTGATAATCAGGTTTCCCCCCAGCTTCTGGAGAACCCCGTAGTTTCAGGTCAATTTTGTGTCGTCTAATCGTATTAAGATATAATTTCAGGTCGAGGAAGGTCCATTGTTAAAGAGTCATAGTTGCGGAGAATTACGCGCCCATAGCATTGGGCAAAAGGTAACGCTAGCGGGTTGGGTGCACCGCCGCCGTGATCACGGTGGACTGATATTTATTGACCTTCGTGACAGGGAAGGCCTTACACAGGTTGTGTTTAATCCTGAGGTATCACCGGATACGCATGGCACAGCCACTGGTTTACGCAGTGAATACGTAATACAGGTGACCGGCGAAGTGTCCAAAAGGCCGGAGGGAACCGAGAACCGGAAATTGCCGACCGGAGAAATCGAAGTCGTTGCCAGCGGCATTAAGATCTTTAATGCATCTAAGACCCCTCCATTTTATATTAATGAAGAGGTTGATGTAGACGAATCGCTTTTGCTGAAATACCG
>JBEKCL010000038.1:0-20091 GCA_050014895.1 Dehalococcoidia bacterium | reverse complement strand
ATTAAGCCATTTCCCATTGTCATACAGCATGACGCCCTCTAAAGGTATAGTCCAGGCGATTTCCTTTCCGACCTTCTTTAAAAGTTGGGCAGCTGCGGATTTATCGCCGTTATCAACGCAATGAGTCCCTGAGTCTAATCTCCAGCCACCCGGCAGCTCCCTTGTTTTGGCGCGTCCGCCAGGCATTTTGCTCTTTTCCAGGACGAGGGTTTTAATCCCTTTTCTTCCCAGAAGACCTGCCACGCCGAGTCCGCCAATACCTGCGCCTACTACTATGACGTCATAATCGCTCATGATAGACTCCTACTATTTTTTATCAGCAAACTCCGCTTTCATTTCCTCGTATAAATCGAGCTTCTTCACCTTACCCAAAAGTGTGAGCGGAAGCATGTCCCTGAAAATGTAATCTTCCGGGATCTTATAATTAGCCAGTTTGTCTTTCAAAAAGGCTCTCATACCTTCCGCCGTTGGATTGGTGCCGGGCTTGCGCATAATATAAGCCCTGCCTACTTCACCCAGTATAGGGTGCGGCCTTCCGACCACGGCTGACATAAACACGTCCGGGTGCTTGGCTATGGCATCTTCTACCTCGGGAGGATAAACGTTTTCGCCACCTCTTATGAACATCTCCTTCTTGCGGCCGACGATCAGAAGATAGCCGTCGTCATCAAATTTACCCATATCGCCCGTATGGAAATAGCCTTTGTTATCAAGCACTCTCTTATCTTCATCTGGCCTTTTCCAGTAGCCTTTCATTACCGGATCGCCTTTGACAGTTATCTCTCCTACCTGGCCTTTGGGTAAGATTTTCCTGTTCTCATCCATGATGGCAACTTCGATCCCCGCGATGGGCTTACCCACGGTATACTTCAATTTTTCTTCCGAGTCACCACTCAGAGTATACGTTATGGCTCCGCTTACTTCCGTCAAGCCATAGGCATTCCTGGGCATGACACCGATCTTCTTCTTGATCGCAGCGATCAATTCAGAAGGGCAAGGCTGGCTTGAGACCACTGGTATTTCAATCGAACTGAGGTCGTACTTATCTATATTGGGATTCATCAGTTCCATTGCGTATTGTGCCGGGACCTGGCCTAATTGAGTAATCTTTTCATCTTGGATAAGCTGTAAGGTTTTTTCCGGGTCGAATATGTCCATCATCACCATCTTGCCTCCCCCATTGAGAGATCCGATCGTACCCATCACAGCGCCACCCACATGGTTCAGCGGTATGTTCAGAAGTCCGATAAGTTCCTTCTTATAGCCTGATGCTAACATCATTGCATCGGTATAGGAAATGATATTTTTATGTGTTAAAACTGCAGCCTTGGGTATGCCGGTCGTACCTGAGGTATATATAAATAAGGAGGCGTCGTCAGGCTGGACGGCGGCCCCGGCCTTTGCGAGCTCGGGTCCCGGGTCTGTAAGGAATTGATCATACGTTTTCATATACGGAAGGGCCTTATCCTTGTCCATTATGACAACTTGTTTTAATGTAGGTAACTCGCCTTTTACGGCATCCAGTATTTTGACGAAATCCATATTCATGAAACCGCTGTTCATCAACAGTACTGATACCTCAGCATTGTTTACGACGAACTTAACCTCCTGCGAGGTGAAACGCCATGCAATCGGAACGGCAACTGCCCCGATTTTAGCGCATCCCAGCAGGGCGAAAACGGCTTCTGGCCAGGCGGGAAAGTAAATTCCTATCCTGTCTCCCTTTTTAACCCCTATTTTCAACAGGCCCATGGCTACCCGGTCGGTTTCCCTGTCATATTGCTCCCATGTATACCGCCTGTCTTTGAAAACAACCGCTTCCTTTTGAGGCCTCTCCTTTGCATGCTTCACAAAAAATTCACCGAGAACCTTAACCGACAATGTTTGTTTACTCAAGATTAACCTCCTGGCTTATTAATATTCCTTATTTTTATTAGCAGACGCCAGCCATTATTTAAAGGTTGGACGATTACTTCCCCACATTAGATAAGACAACTTTCGCACATATCGTAGAGTAATTTGACGTGACGTTCACTATGCCGAAGATCCAAACAAAAATCGAAGCACATATGAGCCTACCTTCTTATAACAACAAGCCCATTGCAGATATTCCATTGGCCGCCTCAAATTTACTAACCAGGCTCTTAAAGTCAGATCTGTATTATAATAATGGAAAAGAACGAGCGCTCTCTCTAGTGCAAATAAGTGTATCATACTTTTGGCACATGTCAATATCCCAAATTAACTCATGGCAGGTATTACCTGAACTCTTATTCATTAAAAATGCATCGGCCGCCATGCCATCGAGCTAAGTTTGAAAAGGCCCCGGCAACATTGCCACTGTTGACTGCACCATATCGTAAACGGCACATTTACTGGACGGATTGCCGTATGCGCATGGGTTTCAAGGAATGTCATTTTGATAGTTCCGATGTTTTATGTATAATGAGATTACACCCATAGAATTCTGATTAATATATACAGAAATTTAATGTATATAAAATGACCAAAAAGAGGCAATGCTGATATGATTATGTCAGCTGGCTATATTATTACCGGGGACATAATAATGAAATATTTTCCTGCGGAGGTATAAAATAATGGCACAGCAAATTAAAGCTGACAAAGATTACACGCTTCTTACATCATTACTCCAGGTTGCAGATATTTTTGTTAAGGTTAGGGAAAGGGAACTACTTACACAGAATCTTTCTGCTACCTCTGCGGCTATACTCTTCCTGGTGGATGCGATGGGGAAAGATGTCACACCTGCCAAGATATCAAGGATGTTATTGCGCGAGCCGCATTCAGTATCAGGCATCCTCATGAGAATGGAAAAACAGGGCCTTATTAAGAGGGCCAAGAATATGGAAAGAAAGAACCTTATCCGTGTGACACTGACCGCCAAGGGCGAAAACGCACTTAAACAGGCAATGAAAAAAGAGGGCGTGAAACACGTATTGTCTAAGCTAACCGAGGAACAGCGCAGACAGTTGAAACAGAGCCTTACTGCACTCAAAGAAGCTGGCATGAAAGAACTCAACCTCAGCCCCAAGGCGCTCCCCTGGCCGTGATCTATTGATTGAATTTATACACGCCCGGGCAAACAGTATAATGTTATTGTTTGTCCGGGCTACCGTTCTAATTATTCTCAATTAGCTGTCCGGCCTATGTCCGCATGTTTTTTCGTATATGACTTGATCTTTATCATCGCACTGCTATTTGCTATAATTGAATCACTGTTTTTAAACAAAGGTAAAATATGAAAGCTCGTTGGTGGCAAGGTAGCCTTCTCTACCTACTTATTCTGGTAGCGCTTTTAGCGCTGGCATTCAGCTTTTTCCCGATCAATAAAGGGCCAAAAGAAGTTGATTTTTATACGTTCGTCGACAATACGAAGTCAGGTCAGGTAGACTCAATTCAACAAGACGGCAATTCGATTATCGGCCTGAAAGAAGAAAAGCCGGTAATTAAAGCCGCATTTGTGGGAAGTACCAAGGAACTTATGGACAGCCTCAAGGATTCGGGCGTCAAGCTTGGTGAAGACGCAATTAAGTTCGAGGTTAAAACCGGCGGTTTCGACTGGGGCAGCATCATGTTGAGCTTCCTTCCGCTTGTATTATTCGGCGCACTCCTGTTCTTTTTATTCCGGTCTGCGCGGGGAGCAAATACACAGGCGTTCAATTTCGGAAAAAGCCGTGCCAGGCTGGCATCGGGAGATAAACCTACTGTCACCTTCGCTGATGTGGCCGGCATTGATGAAGAAAAGGGTGAACTTCAAGAGGTTGTAGAATTCCTTAAAAACCCACAGAAATTTCTTGCGCTGGGCGCCAGGATTCCGCGCGGCCTGCTACTGGTGGGCCCTCCGGGCTGCGGCAAAACACTTATAGCTAAAGCAACTGCCGGAGAAGCTGGGGTACCTTTCTTTTCAATCAGCGGCAGTGAATTTGTGGAAATGTTCGTGGGCGTCGGCGCCTCACGCGTGCGAGATCTTTTCGACCAGGCCAAGCGTAGCGCCCCCTGCATAGTATTTGTGGATGAAATCGATGCCGTCGGCCGTCACCGCGGCGCCGGACTTGGTGGAGGTCATGACGAACGTGAGCAAACCTTGAACCAGATCCTGGTGGAGATGGATGGTTTTGACAGCAATACCAATGTTATAGTGCTGGCCGCAACCAACAGGCCGGACATTCTCGATCCTGCCCTGTTACGGCCCGGCAGGTTCGACCGCCACATTGTCATCGACCAACCCGACATCAACGGCCGCAAAGCCATCCTGGCAGTTCATTCCAAGGGCAAACCGCTGGGCAAAGAATCTGATATGGAAGTCATCGCACGTCAAACCCCCGGTTTCAGCGGAGCAGACCTGGCCAACCTGATAAATGAAGCTGCTATTCTGGCGGCGCGGCGCAACCGCAAGGACATCAGCCAGAAGGAATTGGAAGACTCCATAGACAGGGTCATTGCCGGCCCTGAGAAAAAGGGCCGGGTAATAACCAAGAAGGAGCGAGAACTAGTCGCCTATCACGAGACAGGACATGCACTTGCAGCCAAGATGCTGCCCAATGCGGACCCTGTTCATAAGATCTCCATTGTAGCCAGGGGTATGATGGGGGGATGGACAAGGTTCCTGCCTACCGAAGAACGCCACCTCGAGACTTATGAGCGGTTCAAGGATATGATGGTTGTTTGCCTTGCAGGACGCGCAGCAGAGCAGGTTATTTTCTCTGAGCTTACTACCGGCGCACAGAATGACCTGGAGAAAGTAACCCTGATAGCCCGCCGTATGATTACCGAGTTTGGCATGAGCCAGAAGCTAGGGCCGCGCACATTCGGTAAAAGAGAGGAACTGGTTTTTCTTGGGAAAGAGATCCATGAGCAGCAGAATTACAGCGACAAGTTTGCTGAGGAAATAGACGAAGAAGTCGAGCAACTGGTCAAGGACGCCTTCAGTAAAGCTCTTGAAATAATGCAGGCCAACCAGGCAAGGCTTAAGCTTATAGCTGATTTCCTGATAGAGAAAGAGACAATCGACGAATTCGCCTTCGAAGAGCTTCTAAATAAGGCGCTGCCGGAACCCAATCTCGAAACCGCCACAGCATCCTGAGTTTGTGGGCTTACTTATTTCTCTCTATTACGAAATTGACCAGGCCCTTTAAGGACCTCTTAGCGTCACAATCAGGCAGTGTATCCAGAGACCTGTCCGCCCTTTCGTAAAATTGCCGGGCAATTACCCTGCACTCGTTTATAACCTGGCTGGACTTTATTTTTTCCACCGCCTGTGGCACCAGTTCCTTGTTATGTTCAACAATAATTCCGTGGATTATCTTGTCATCCGGGTATTTCTCTGCGTACAGGATTATAGGCAGCGTAACAGCGCCTTCGCTGAGATCAGACCCTATCGGTTTCCCCAACGCTGCTTCGTCGCCAACAAAATCCAGTATATCATCTATTATCTGGAAAGCCAGGCCGAAATTAAGGGCGTACTCTTTCAAGGCATCCACCTGCTTCTCGGGGCATCCGCTCAATACTGAGCCGCACTCGGAAGCCATCACAAAAAGACAGGCAGTCTTGTCAGTTATCCATTTATAATAGTTATCCCGCGCCGAATCCGGCGAATATTTTGTGCTGCCCTCCCGCAACTCCCCACCTGATATAGTCATGAGTGTCTCGGTAAACCGTCTGATGACCCTGAGATTCTCAGTAGTCATTGCAAGGGTGCCAGCCCTTGAAAAAAGGTAATCACCCAACAGGAGAGCACTACTTGATCCCCAAGTCCTGTAAAATGCAGGCTTACCGTGCCTTAGTGCAGAATTATCGACAATATCGTCATGCACAAGAGTACCAATATGAAGCATTTCGACAGCTACAGCCATCGGTATTAGCAATTCATGATCATAATTATAGAATTTGCCGCTTAATAAAGTGAGCGCAGGTCTCACCCTTTTCCCCCCGTTAAGTAATGCGTATTCCAGCATTTGTGACAGAAATGGAATATCATTTTTTGCTATCTCCGCCATCCTGGCTTCGACCTGCTTTAAATCGTCCTTTACGGGCAAATAGATCTCATCGAGTTTCATGAGACACCCCCGCCTTTCATCCGCGCCACTTCCTCCTCTACTATTTTATCTTCCAGCTTTACAAAAAGGGCCTGCGGCAGTGGTAGTTTCTGACCAGCTAAAGGTAGCTGTAGACTCCAGCCGGCTTCGCGAATGTCACCCTCGAAACCCAGGAAATTATGTAGCTTCTGCGAAGTAAATGGCAGGAACGGGTACAGCAGCGTTTTCAAGGCGGATATTGCGCCTATAGCCGTATAAACAGACCGGCCTGCAGCCTGCCTGTCCTGTTTAATCATCTTCCATGGCGCAGTGTCATCAAGGTACCGGTTAACATCCTGTGCCAGGGCCATTGACAGCTTTAGAGCTTCTTTGAAATGACAGCGGTATAGCTTCCTGTCTACGTCATTGAGTGTATTGCGGGCTTTTTGCAGCAGACCTTTGCTTACTTCGTCCAA
This sequence comes from Dehalococcoidia bacterium, assembly GCA_050014895.1. Classification (GTDB taxonomy): domain Bacteria; phylum Chloroflexota; class Dehalococcoidia; order GIF9; family UBA5629; genus JAFGLP01. Next base: position 13,577 of record JBEKCL010000038.1, on the reverse strand, counting down.
CTCGCCGGGATCAGGGACAGCCGCGTTAAAGTTACGGTTAGTAAAGGTGAGTACACGGTTAACCAGGTTGCCGTAAGTAGCAACCAGTTCATCGTTATTTTTTCTGAGGAACTCGTGCCATGAGAAATCAGCATCGCCTGTTTCAGGCATATTAATCGAAAGATAATATCGCAGGGGGTCCGGGTCATAGCGCTCCAGGTATTCGGGCAGCCATACAGCCCAGTTCCGGCTGGTTGACAGTTTTTTCCCTTCGATTGTCAGGAACTCGTTGGCCGGCACATCATAAGGCAAGTTTAGATCACCATACCCCATCAACATGGCAGGCCAGATTATGGTATGGAACGGAATATTATCTTTGCCTATAAAGTAAAACGCTTTGTTTTCTCCGGTCCAATAGGGTTTCCAGCCATCCTTGTTACCGTGCTGTGCCGCCCATTCTTTACTGGCTGACAGATAACCTATAACAGCTTCAAACCATACGTAAATACGTTTTTTTTCGTAACCTGGTAAAGGCACGGTAACACCCCACTCTATATCCCGAGTAATTGCCCTGTCCTTCAAGCCACCTTCCAGGAAGGCCATAGTAAAATTCTGCACGTTTTGGCGCCATTCTGTCTTGGCGCCCACCCATTGCCGAAGTTGTTCTTCAAACGCACTCAGCTTCAAGAAAAAATGCTCGGACATCTCAAAATTCGGCGTCGCTCCGCAGGTACGGCAGTGTACATTTATCAGATCGCTTGGATTCAATGTCCTGCCGCACTGGTCGCACTGATCACCACGTGCTCCCTCAAATCCACAGTTTGGGCATTTCCCTTCAACATACCTGTCCGGCAGGGACCGCTTGCAGTTTGGGCAATAGGCCTGTGCCATTGAGTCCTTATAGATATAACCTTTCTCAAGCAGGCGCAGAAATATATCATGCGTCACCGCAGCATGGTTTTCAGTGTCTGTAGTAGTAAATAAATCGAAGGTTATACCAAGTTTTTGCCAGCTTTCCAGGAACTCCCTGTGATATTTTGTCGCTACTTCTGCGGGGGAAATCCCTTCCTGTTCCGCCCTGAGCGTTATAGGCGTGCCATGCTCATCGCTGCCAGAAACCATTATTACATTGTTTCCCTTCAATCTGTGATACCGCGCAAAAATATCAGCCGGCAAATATGCCCCGGCTATATGGCCCAGGTGCAAAGACCCATTAGCATAAGGCCATGCGACAGCTACAAGTATATTTTCTGGCAATTGGCACACTCCCCAAGTGAATTGGATTTATTTTCCGGTCCTGGTGGGGAAAAAGGTGAACAATTTTTCACCCTTTTCTTTCCTTTCCATACCTGCTTTGCGTTTTTCGCAACACTCAACGCAAAAACGCAGGTCACTACTCTCTTCCCTGGTCTTTTTGTATTTGACCAGTACACCCATGTTCTTCTTCTTAAAAGTTTCGCCGCCCTTCTTTTTATAGCAGGAATGGCAATAGCATTTCTCACTGTCACCATCCAGGACAAACAGGTATTCCTCACCGTTCGCCAGCTGATTACCGCACTCGGAGCATTCTATATCATCCATGAAGATTGTCTCTTCTTTCAGCTTGTCTGACGGTTTCTCATCTATGGACAGGTAGGTCTCACCATGTTGCATTGTACGTTCACATGCACTACATTTGCCCGGACCTATTGAAATTGCGCCTCTGCGAAATCTTTGCTGCATAATTAAACTCCCAAATTAGATTTTTCCCTTGCTTTACGCAGGGATTTCTTTATATCTCCAGTCCCTTGAATTACTATCGTAAACTCGCCCCTGGGCTTCTGAAAATGCTTGACCGCACTGCTCAGAGGCCCGCGAAAAACTTCTTCATGTAATTTCGTCATCTCGCGGCATACTGCCACATTCCTGTCTCCCAGCACTTCCAGCATCGCTACAAACGAGTCAACCACCCTGTATGGTGATTCGAAGCATAAAAGCGTGCGAGGCTCATCTTTTACTGAAGCCATCAGCGTTCTTTTCTCACCTTTCTTGCGCGGTAGAAAACCCAGGTAAACGAACTGGTCTGCCGGTAACCCACTCACAGCCAGGGCCGTCGTCACTGCGGAACTTCCCGGCAATGCTACTACCTGGATATCCTTCTCTATGGCAGCTTTGATCAATTCGTAGCCGGGATCGCTTATCCCCGGCATTCCAGCCTCAGAAATCAAGGCTATATCTTGTTCCTCTAACATTTCCAACAGCACTGGCATTTTCATCCTTTTGTTATGCTCAAAATAGCTCGTCAAACGTGTTTTAATGTTGTACCTGTTAAGAAGTTTTCTCGCGGTACGGGTATCCTCAGCAGCTATCAACTGCACCTCACCCAGCACGCGCAGAGCCCTCAGTGTGATATCTTCCAGATTACCGATAGGGGTGGCGATTACATACAAGACAGGCACAATTACCGAATAATTATAGCTCAAGTTGAACTCATGGGTCTACATGCCGCTCGTGCCGCACCTGTGTCAGCATTTGCTTTCCCTTAACATCCGCTTATTTGCTGGCGCAAATAAAGTGAGGATAAGTTGTGAATTCACGGTAGCCTATCTTCGGATATACCGGACTTCCGTACTTGCTTGCCTGAAGGACTACCTTACGTGCGCCCAGGTCAATTGCAGCGTTGCTGACTTCCTGCACACAGTATTTAGCCAATCCCTTGCCCCGGGCTTTCCTGGTCGTGCCCACCCAATAGACTCCGGCGATGCCGTGACTAAGCAAAGCCATAGCACAGCACGAAGCCTCCCCATTATAATAGACTGTCGCCAATATGGAGAACGGACTTAACACGCGCTCAGCATATGTAAAATAACTCTCACTGACCTCACGGGGGAAGGCCAGGTCCATAAAGGCTTCTGCTGCAACCGCCTTATAGTCCTGCAATCCCGTAGCGTTATTTACCCAGCGTAACTCCGCTCCGGTAGGAGCCTCTCCGCCTTTCGCTTTCCCATCCAGCACCATGCCGGGTTGCTCTCCAACCAGGAATATTTTTTGGTCTTTACAGTATTGAATTATATTCTGGTCACAGTGCCCCCGCAGTAAAAGTGAAAAACCGCGCTTTCTACTGGAGAAATAAGCTTTGGAGCGAGTTAAAAATTCTGCAGGCTGTTCAATCGAATCTTTCGAAAGATTGAAAACAAGGCTGCAACCAGGAAATTCGATGCATGAATCAATGAATACAGTTTCGTGGGTCTCAAGAATCTCGGTATTCGGAATCCATTTCGAACTCTCGCGCCAGAACTCGATGAGATTCAGATCTGCCAACCTGAGCAGTTCAATTTCTTTCATACTTCACATCAGCCGCTTAAAAACTAATCCAAGGACAAAGTGCAAGTATAGGTTGAGGAGAATACGAAGTCAATTCGCTTGAGATGCAATAACCCCAATGCTGTGGCGCTAGGCAGGTAATTACTTCACTTTATAGCCAATTTAGCACTGACAACACGATTGATACTAACCCTAGCCTCTGCTGCCTGTATAGCAATATCTCTATGTATATTCGGGGGTATACGGACCATAAATTTGCCCGAATAGCGTTTAAGTGCAAGTGGCTGAGGAATATTTTCATTATTAGATTTCATATCTGAAACGGCTTCTGCTACCAATTTGCGTATACCCTGCAATGCTTCTTCTTGGGTCTTATCTAGCCAGCTTAAGCTAGGGAACTCAGCACACAAGCCCACATATTCCCGATCTTCGTTAGACCAAGTAATTCGATAGGTATAATAGTCAGTTTGTTTTATCAGCTTTGTTGCCATTTTGTGCCTCCAGCGTGTCTATAGCCTGCAATACTTGCCTAACTTGATATGCCTTTGCCTTCCCTTTGTCGTTTTGAATATTTATTCTAGGGTCGCCCCGCCACGGTGTTTTATATATACAATGGCTACTGCTCTCCTGCCGTGGCTCCCAAAATAGTGTTTGCAAACTTTGCAAAGGTCAGGATAGCTAACATTCCTTGGGTTCCTTGACATCTGTTTAATTATTTTCTCTATGGAACCCGTCATTGACGTTATAGTATCACTAATGATACCATTTATCAAGCGAGACAATCCCCCTGGTTCTTGTCCATTATTTCATGCCCTGCCTATTAACAATAACTTTGTTAAGACACATAGAACGTTGGCTACACCATACCCAAGAACACCAGCGATGGCATCAGGGATTACAGATCACATCTGGACTACTGAGGAGATCGTAAATATCAAATACCCATATTTAGGAAAGGCTAATTAAATTCGTACGATATCTAATTTTGTATATTTGTGACGTTGGCCTATTACCGACCACCTTAATTTTATTTTCGTGTGGCTAAAATCAATGCTATTGATGGCAGTTTTATCACAGGAAGGAAGCAAATTAAAGGCTATTTTAGGGCTAAATTCAAGATACTGTCCCGCATCAATGGGAACAAAATTATCCCATGGTTCTTTTAATGCGCAAAGAGATTCAATAGATGCAATTTGTCTTATTTTGGTATCTAATTCTTTGGGAAATTCAATAAATATGTGATTATCTATATTTGTTTTCTCTCTTGCGATAAATCCCATTGTAATATCAAATGATGGGGTATCTTCCAATGTATTGATACACAATATAGCCCAATCAATTATGACTGGATTTTGATTCTCATATAGCCTTATACCAAATGAAACAAGCATGAATATAAACCCTGCCACAAATAGAAGGCCGAAAACATACGTGGGTATAAAGGGGAAATAATTAGCCAACAATGTGGCTCCCCCCGCAAAAGCAATCCAAGCGACAGAAAATTCCCAGACAAGTTCTGAGTTCTTTTTCACGTGTCTTTATTCTACCCCACTTCGCATGGGAGTTACATATTATAGCGAAATTTGAAAATGATGCACTACCACGCTATCTGCAGGCTTGACTTGAGACACTCTATTTTGATATAGTCTGCAACAATCACTTTCTGAGGTCAAATATGTCTATACCTAAATTCAAAGAACTCGAAAGGGCTTACGGTTTTGATGAAGTGGCAATTGTGCCCGGAGATGTCACTGTAAATCCAGATCAGACTAACGTTGAGTTTAAAGTCCGCGACCTCACCTTTAAAATCCCCATCGTGGCAGCGGCCATGGACGCAGTGGTTGACTCCGATTTTGCTATTTTATTTAGTAAAGCCGGCGGTCTGCCCATACTCAACTGCGATGGGGTACAGGTAAGATACGAGGACCCCAGGGCCATCTTGGATGAGATAATCAATGCCCCCGCCGGCGAAGTCACCGCACTGATGCAAAAGGTCTATAGCGAGCCGATAAAGGACTCCCTCTTAGCCAAAAGGATCCATAAGATTAAAAAAGCCGGAGCGGTCTGCGCCGTGTCATTGATACCTGCTACTACCAAAAGGCTGGCCCCGGTGGCCGAAGAAGCTGGCGCTGACATCATCATCGTCCAGACTACAGTCACCACCGCACGGCATGTCTCTAAAAGTTACAAAGGCCTTAGTTTCACCGACTTATGCAGGCAAATTCGTGTACCGCTCATGGTCGGCAACGCTGTCACATACGGCGCAGCTCTTGAACTGATGAGGACCGGCATTGACGGGCTTTTTGTAGGCATCGGGCCGGGCGCGGCCTGCACGACCAGGGAAGTACTCGGAGTCGGCGTACCGCAGGTGACTGCCAGCATTGATTGTGCCGCAGCACGTGACATTTATTTCAAAGAAACTGGAAGGTATGTTTCAATCGTCACCGACGGAGGTATCCGCATCGGCAGCGATATGTGCAAAGCGTTCGCATCCGGCGCAGATGCCGTCGTATTCGGTTCAATCCTGACCCGTGCAGAGGAAGCCCCGGGCAAAGGATTTCACTGGGGCATGTCACAGCCTTCTGCAACTCTTCCAAGGGGAACACGCATTAAAACGGGAATTAAGGGTCCGCTGGAAAAAATCTTGTTCGGACCGTCACATGTCACCGACGGAACTGAGAACTATGTAGGCGCTCTGCGAAACGCTATGGGTGTATGCGGGGCACTGAATATCAGGGAATTTCAGAAAGCTAAATTGGTAATAGCTCCTTCCATCAAGACCGAGGGTAAGTATTTCCAGTCCTTGCAGCAAAGCTGCTGATTCCAGGTTTCCTAGAGAAACACTGAGATTCCAAACCAGAGTCCGAACCCGATCAGCACCAGCGCACAGATTCCGAATATCACCTTCTGTACTCCAGGGGTCCACAGGTGCCTCGTTTTAAATACAGTCATTGATACTATCTGCGACCAGATGATATCACACGACCAATGCACGATAGCGAAAAGCACTATTCCATATATTCCGAAAGCCACCGCACCGGTTATCAGAGCCGCACCGATTGTCACCCACCACACATAAATGTAAGGATTGCCGCCGGTCATCACCATGCCTGTAACCAGCGAGCCGTAAGGGGTGGCTGCCGAACCTGTCACCGGCTTTTTGAAGGTAAAAAAGACTATTAACCCTGTGACTATCAGTAATAGCCCGCCGGCTACGCCCGTAACCTGCTTTACGACCGGTATAGTGAGATACGAGGTAAAGCCGAAGTAGATAAGGGCTATGATGGGCATCTCGATTACTCCGTGGCCAAGCCCGATCAAGGCGCCCGCATTCTTGTCATTATATCCCCTTGCAATGGTAGCTGCCGTCAACGGTCCGGGCAGCATAACACCCGATAGCGATATGCCGGCAGCAGAAATCAGGAAGAGCCAAAGATTCTGTGGCATGTTGCAGGCCTTTTATATTACATTGATAATATCTAAGCCCTATTCGCCGTCTCCGTCTCCGTCTCCGTCACCGTCACCGTCACCGTCACCTTCATCTTCTTCCTTCGGAGCGGGAGCCATCCCGAGTTGTGGTATCAGGGCAACTGCTTTTTTACCTTTTTTCCTGTCCTGCCTGGGAAGCGCCGAAACAGCATCTACCACGGATTTCATTTCTTCGACCGTAGTGTCCAGTGGGAGGACCAGAGCTTTCACGCCTGCATTACGCAGGGATATTAACTCCGCATCCAATAATGATTTATTTACCAGTGCTACAGTATGCTCCCCGCTAAAATCTGACACCCTTTTACAACTCAACATATTTTCCAGGGTCAGGGTAGAAATCCTCAGGTCAATCATCACGGCGTCAACGCCTGGATAGACATCATGCACAGACCGAAGCAAGCTTGCTTCAATACCAACGTCTATACTTAATATCTTACCTGTATCCTTAATTTCCTTGCCTTCAAATGCTGCCACAGGCAACTTAACATCAAAGACAATAAAGTCTATGTCATCCGATATTAACTTGAAACTACTGCCCGCTTTGCTGCCCGGCAACGATATGCCGGCGGCCAGGTTGTTGGTGTTCTTCAAACACCTTGATAGTGCTGCTGCGGTGAGTCCTGCGCCGTCTATAATGACCCCGGCAATCCCGCTATCGGCTATCTCCTTAATCTCATCTTCAGGCCTTCCCGAAATTTCCGCCAGTACAAGCATGGACGCCCGTTTCTCTTCCGGATCAGCTTTACGAAATCCCATAGCCGGTAAGTCAGTTTTGTTCAGATCATTCAATTTATTAATTAATTTACTCACAATTATTTAATGCTCCTTCATATTTAGATAACACTGCCATGGCACATGAGTTTAACTGGTTTTTCCCGGTAGTTATTATGGATTGAAGCTCTATTACCACTGGAATATGTCAATTGCCAGAACCTTACCCATGCTTGGCCAAGTCTGAAGCTGTCCTTGCTGCGGGAAAATTGAGACGCAGATATAGTCATCTCCTATCTTCAAATTGGCTACCTTATCAGCATAATAACCGGCTGAGGACGACGTATCATCAATGTACATTATACCGCGATCAGTGGTCTCAAATGCATTAAGCGAATGATTAAGTATTGCACCCTCCATCGTAGGCGATTTCAATTCAATCGCCAGAATAGCTGCCCTGATACCTGCCGCCTCTGCATTATTGTGCAGCGTTTCGGCAAAATCACCGCATGTATATTTGCCCGGTATATAAGCACGCCTATCCGTCGGATCACTTTCCAGGAAAGCTTTAAGCTCCGCCCACGAAGGATTATGCGCATTCGGATTGTTATGTAGGACTATAAAATGGTCATCAGCACCCACCATGACGGCCCCGTTAAAAAACACGTATGATTCATTATTATTTAAATGGGGCAGCGAATTGGATGGGATACCTGCAGATGTACCCGTCTGATTACTAACGGGGCTGGATATTCTTACAAAGGGTATGACATTTACAATGACTGCACTGCCAACATTGCCTGCTTCATTCGTAGCAGTCAGATTATAGGCAGTGAGCTCATAAGGTTTGACTTGCAGACTGCCTTCCGGCTCCACCGGGCCGATCCCGTTGTCAATTACGATACTATCTGCATTTCTCACTTGCCACTTTAACGTGACCTTTGAGCCATTTTCGATTTTGGACGGACTGGCAGTAAATGCTGTAATCTCCGGTGGGGTGGCAGTGCTGAGTACAACAGCTTGCCCGGATGGCTGAATAACCGAACATGCGGCTGAGGATAGAGCCAGTAATGTAATGATGGATATTAATAACCTTGTTTTCATAGTACTTTAAAAGGAACAGTTAGTATTAGTATAACTTCAGTCAGTGATGTGGGCAAAGAAAAAATAGAGACGACAGGTTATTGGTCGTTTGTGGAATAAATGGGAAGCTCAACTATGAAGCTTGATCCGCGACCCAGCTTGCTTTCAACATATATATTGCCATTATGCTCTTTAATAATCCCGTAGCTTATGCTCAAACCCAACCCGGTACCCCTACCCAACTCTTTAGTGGTAAAGAATGGGTCGAAAATGTGTGACATATTTTCGACAGACATACCTGGACCGTTATCAGCAATAATTACCTGTACCACATTATCAACACTTCTGGTAGTAATATTTAGAAGGCCTTTTTTGTGAGCCTCGTACATGAAATATTCCGCATTGAGAACGATATTTAGAAATACCTGCTGTATCTGTGATACATCCAACAATAGTTCCGGTAAACCATCGGCCAGCGATATGATAACTTCGATACCGGATTTCCGCATATACGTGCGGCGCAATTTAAGCACGCTGTCGATAATAGAGTTAATATCAGCCGTTTGCTTGTCGGGCTTCTGCCCGCGTGCAAAGACCAGGAAATCCCTCAGTATACCAGCAGCACGGTTAGCTTCCTTATATATTGTGCCGGCGTCATCTCTAACACTATCAGAAATTTCGGGCTTCTCCATCAATAAATGCGCCAGGCCCATTACACCTGTAAGTGGATTATTAATCTCATGGGCCAGGCCTGCAGCCATTTCCCCCAATGAAGATAACCTGTCAGCCCGCATGAGCTTCTCCATCATCTTCTTCTGCTCAGTCATATCCGAGATAAGTACAGCATACCTGCCTTTTTTTAAACTCAATCCGCTTATCCGTAAATACTTATCAAGCGTTACAGCATACAATTCTTCTATCAGGACATTTTTGCTCTTTGATATGAGATCCTTCCATAGTTCAACACTTTTAAGTCTCATAGTTGGAAAAACTTCCCAAAGGGTTTTACCCACAACGTCATTTCCCTTAACCCCGGCGATCCTCTCAAAGGCAGGATTTACCTCCAGGAAACGTGCATCAGTGGCTTTGTCATCATCGCCGTAAAGTATTTCGAAAACGGCAAAACCATCCTGCATGCGGTCAAATACCAGTTGGTATTGCTCTTTGCTTTCCCTCAAAGCCTGCTCGGCTTTGCGTTTATCAGTAATATCGCGCAAGACAACCTGGAATTTCTCCACCTGGCCGTTGCCGGAGATCAAAGCGCGCAGAGTCTGTTCCATCCACATGGTGCCTTCGCCCTTTTTATAGGGCTGGATGTCATAGATGACCTTACCGGGTTCGGACAACAAATCTTCTATTGATGCAGTAAATACCGGGTACTGTGGTTCAGCTATCAGTGATAAATAGCTTTTCCCAACCATTTCCTCGCTGGTTTTACCATAGAACTGGCAGAATGCACGGTTGGCAAATGTGATTGTGCCATCGGGCACAAACCTGCAGATCAATTCAACCTGGTCTTCTACTACGGCCCGGTATTTCTCAGCATTTGCTTTCAGCGCTTCTTCAATCCTCTTGCGTTCCGTTATATCCCGCCCTATGCTAAGACAGAACTCGTGCCCGTTTTGCATGACATAGTTCAGGGTCAACTCTATAGGGAATATCTCTCCATCACGATTGCGCTGCAAAGTCTCAAATCTGAAGGATCCGAGTCTCCTGAGCCTTTTGAAAGCGTTTTGCCAGTTCACCATGTCATAGATGACATCTATGTCACATAGCTTCATAGCAAGCAATTCATCGGTCGAATATCCCAGGAATTGACAGGCCATATCGTTTACAGCTAAAAATGACGCATCCCCGTCCACCATATATACAAGGTCCACAGAACGTTTAATGAGGTTTTTAACAAAGAGGGGAATTTCAACCGGTAACGAGGCCTTGACCGATTTCTCCTGGCTATTATTGACCGCAGAGCTACGAAGATCGTCCGGGCTTGCAAGTTCTCCCGGCCCTGTTGTTTCCGTAGTTTTCCTGCTGATATTCATAAAAAAACAGGCACAGCCCGATTATTCAACATGTCAGCTGTGCCTTTAACCAAAATAACCGTACACGGGATTCGTATCGTATAACTAACCTCTTATATCGAAATCGCTCAGTTATCAAAATTATACTTGACTTGTCATCATGTATCAATAGTATAGGATACAAAATTTCATTTCCGTACAAAGTCTATTACCTACCATGATATGACAAATATCACAGTTTTTACAATAGCTTGTTATTATCATAAGCTGTTTACATTTTTCACTATGGCGACATAAATACGAGGAGAATACAGATGGAGAACATCAATAGCATAGTTATCATTGGCGGTGGAGCCTGTGGCCCAAAGACCGCAGCCAGAGTACGCAGGCTCGATCCCAGGACCAAGATAACGATGATCCAGGATGAATCAATGGTCTCTTACGCTGCCTGTGGGTTGCCCTATTTCATCGCTGGAGTGGTAAAACCCAGAAACAGGCTTATGGTACGTGACGTCGCTGCTTTCAAAAAACTCAGCAATGTGGATGTATTAATAAATACCAGAGTAGACAGCATAGACAGGACAGGGCATAAGGTGAATGTGACTGATTTATCTGATAAACGCAGCTATACCATGGATTACAATAAGCTGGTGATCACCACAGGCGCCGGAGCAGTTGTACCAAAAATCCCCGGAATTGATCTTAAAGGAGTGCATATTCTAAAAAATGTCCCGGATGCCGATGAGATCATCGCGCTGATTGAAGAAGTCGATCATAAAACAGCGGTGATTGTAGGAGCCGGACTGATCGGTGTAGAGATGGCTGAAGCACTTGTTGCCAGAGGGTTTGAAGTTACAATAGTCGAGGCACTGGACAATGTCCTTGCCGCCTTACTGGACAGCGAAATTTCCGATCTGGTGGCAAAACACCTTAAGGATAAAGGCGTAATACTCAAGCTGGGACAGAAGATCACGTCCTTCGAAGGAAAAGACGGCAGGGTGAACGTCGCCGTCACAGACAAGGAAACTATTGAGGCTAAACTCGCCATTGTTGCCATCGGGGTACGTCCCGAGTCAAAGCTGGCAAAAGAGGCGGGATTGGAAATCGGCCCACGCGGGGATATCACAGTCGACGACTACCTGCAGACCAGCGATCCTGATATATATGCCGGCGGTGACTGCGTTGCTAATTTGAACATCGTGACAGGGCAGAAAGTCTTGTCTGCCAACGGCTCTGTTGCCAATAAGCATGGTCATATCATCGCAGCTAATATTACAGGCGGGAAAGAAAAATTCCCAGGAGTTGTAAACAGCGCCTGCGTTAAGGTATTCGACTTTAATGTGGGCCGGACAGGCATCACAGAAAAACAAGCCAAAGAAATGGGATATAAATACGCAACCGGAATGGTAGCTGCCCCCGATCTACCCGACTATTATCCCGGCAGTAAAGAAATGGTACTCAAGATAGTTGTCGATTCTGAAAACGGGCGAATCCTGGGCGGTCAGGGTGTAGGCCCCGGTGACGTAATAAAACGCATTGATGTCCTGGCAACGGCCATAACCATGGGGATGACCATAGACATGTTGGCCAATCTTGATCTCTGCTATGCCCCGCCATTTAACGCGGCTCTTGACGGGCTGCACCACCTGGCCAATCTTATCCGCAACAAGATAGCTGGAAGGGTTGAAGGGATAAAACCCGCCGAAGTAAAGGAAAAAATCGACAGGAAAGATGATTTTGTTCTGCTGGATGTAAGGAGCCATCTTGAAGCAGAGCGGACCAGGATTGACGCGCCCCAGACAGCCTTGATTCCGCTTCCTGCCTTAAATACTGAAATGGACAAGCTCCCCAAAGAAAAGGAAATTGTGGTACTTTGCCGCAGGGGCGGGCGCGCCTATCAGGCAGCGTGCACTCTTAAAGGCGCTGAATATAAAACGAAGGGGTTAATGTTAATTAAGAATATCACCGGCAATCAGAAAGCAGACAGCGCCATAAATGCCGCCGTTGTTATCTTAGGCACCGGCGCAATTCTTATTGGCGCCCGTAAGATCTATAATGATTTTGAACTTGCGTATAAGTCCGGGCAGATCAATAAAACAAAAGTTTATAATGGTGTGCCGGTAGATGTTGGCGGAGTGGCCGCACAGATCTATGATGATTTTTATAATGCGTATTGGATCAGTTTTATAAAAGGATGGGAAGATCGGACGGCCGCAATAAACACAATACAAAGCGTGCCGCCTGAATCTGTACCTGATATTGCAAATGCTTATTATAATTTATTCGGTAAAATAATGAAGGCCGATTTCATCAGGTTTTTAAGCGCCGACGATTATGCCGGTATATCTTATTTATTCACTTAAAATATTTTGTTATGGTAGAAATAGACAATGTAATAGGTGTACAAAAGTCGCAAAACTTAATACCGGCCGGTGTAAATAAGTTTTACGGTAAAATTGTAAACTTTTCAGATATTAACGGCGGAGTTTCGCCGCAAACGGATAGTTATATTAATTTGGTTACATTATTACCTTTTCAAGTTATTCCGTTTGTGTATTATTTTTTAAATATACCTTTTATTGATAGCGCCGGTAATAATGATATTTCCGTACGCTTATATGATGCCACGAACTTGTTAGATATTGATAGTATTGTTAATCCTATTCTCCATGTATCATCTCTTTTGTTTGGCTCCATAAATCAAAATAATATACAATATCAGGCGCAAGATGCTTTTGCTAATCCTTTTTACGGTGCAAATGTGAATAGGAACATACAATTACATTTTAACGGGTTAGATCTTACAAAAGAAACAGCCGGGAAGGTAACATTTTATTATCCGATCTATAATTTACAGTAATGGGAAATAATTATTATTTCTTTTATAACGGGCAATGGTATAGCACGGACGATCAGTCCGGGCAATTACTATTAAATAAATTCGGATCAGATCTTCAATACATGGATCTTGAAGGTAACACCGGGACGATC
>JBEKCL010000037.1:0-20255 GCA_050014895.1 Dehalococcoidia bacterium | reverse complement strand
CAGTTACGCAATTCCACCAGCGGTGTATTTCCTATTGCTTCATATACGTGGTGTGCCTGTTTCATCATGTTTATTCCTTAAAATAATTGGAGGAAACTTTATATATTATATGTCAAGATACATCCGGGGTCATATTTGTCTAAAACGGGATCACAGCTTTTCCAGGTAGGAGTCCTTGTTATTCATAAAATCTTTGTATATTTTGTAGTACTCGGTTTTCTCGTAGCTTATGGCCTTTATGGGATTGGTATCGAAGTTATACAAGACTGCGCCCGGGAAGGCCAGCAATATCGGAGAATGGCTGGTGATGATGAACTGGGCATGCCCGTCTTTAGTCATCTCTTTAAGCAATTTTAATAGCTTCAACTGGCTTTTAGGGGAAAGGGCAGTCTCGGGTTCATCCAGGAAATAGAGGCCTTTTATCTTGTACCTCGATGTAAAGAACGAGATCAGCGACTGGCCATGCGACTGGGTAAGCAGGGAATTACCGCCGAAATAGTCCAGCATGCCGGGGTCGGCGTGGGCCCACTGGTCCAGGTAACGGGCAAAATCATGGAAGATCTGCGAGCTGAAGTAGGACCCCTTGACCATGCCGGCAGTCCATTTAACATCGATATATTCGTAAAAAGAATCCTCGTACGGGTTACGTTTGAAACGGGTTTCCTCGGGCTCCTCCCAGATATGGATACCGCATTTGATGCAGAGTGCCCTTAGCAGGGTGGACTTCCCCGTGCCGTTTTCCCCTGCGAAGAAAGTCACCGGTGTAGTGAAATCGATCCGCTTTGATTTCTGGAATATCTTGAGGTTAAAAGGATACAAATCGAGTGTAGGGTACTTCTCCGGGTGCAACGTGACACTGCTTATGTGCATTGTATCTCCTGGTCAAGATTGCTATTATATCATGACATAAAAAGGGGCTTCCCGCATCCCTTATAATTCCGGGAAATAATTTAAGGAATCGGATAATAACACTTCCGCAAATAATATGACACCAAAAGAGACTATTTTCAATGATGGCAATTTTCTGCAAGATCCCAGGTTTGAGCTTATACCCATGAAGGGGGTCGAAGACCAGGCGAAATTCCTTCCCGATGGGGCCACGGTGGCCGTGACCGTCTCTCCCAGCAAGGGCCTGGATGCGACGCTAAAGCTGGCCGAAACCCTGGCGGGCCGCGGCTTCCGCGTGGTGCCGCACCTGGCAGCCAGGCTGGTGCGCAGCCGTGAACACCTGGAAGAGCTGGTCGACCGCTATGAGGAAGACGGCTTCGAGGACCTGTTTGTGATCGGCGGAGATGAGACCGAACCGGCGGGGCCCTATCATTCAGCCGCACTCGTGCTAAAGGACATGCAGGAGATGTCCAACCGTCCAAAACGCATCGGCATAGGCTGCTATCCGGACGGGCACCCGATAATCAGCAGGGATGAACTTTTCAAGGCGCTGCAGGAAAAGCAGCCCATGGTCAATTACATGATCACCCAGATCTGCTTCGACCAGAAGAAGATCACAGCGTGGCTGGGCGACATGCGCAAGCGTGGGATAAACCTGCCCGTCTATATCGGAATTCCCGGCGTGCTGAAGAGGCAAAAGCTGCTCGACATCTCGCTCAAAGTTGGGGTAGGCGACTCAACGCGGTTCATTATGCATAACCTGGGTTTAGCCGCACGGCTGCTGGGCAGTGAAATGTATACTCCTGACAAGCTGGTCAAACAAGCCGTCGCAATGTCGGGAGATAAGGCCAACGGCATAACCGGCTTCCACATCTACACTTTCAATCAGTGTCAGACCACCGAGCAGTGGCGTCAGAAATGGGTTAAAGCCTGATACGCTGGAGAGGCGTCTTGCAAGTTGATAAATTGAGTGGGCACGTCGTCGTTTTCGAACCTTCCGGCCGCAGGGGACGCATCGCCCACAACGCGACCCTGCTGGATGCAGCGCACGAGCTTGGTGAGGACATCGAGTCCGTATGCGGCGGCAAACTGGTCTGCGGAAAGTGTATCATCCAGATAGATAGGGCCCTGTCCGCACGGCACGGCATCAAATCCACCAGCAAATCACTATCCTCTCCCACCCAGAAGGAGCTTAAGCTGCTTAAGGCACGCGGGCTCGATAACAGCTTCCGCCTGGCTTGCAATACCAGGGTGCTTGGCGATGTAGCCATTTTTGTTCCTGAGACAAGCCGCATGGCAAAACAGGTTATTCGCAAGGCCAGCATCAAGCGCCCCGTCAAGATGAAGCCCGCAGTCCGGAAATATTATGTAGAAGTATTGCCCGGCAGCCTGAAGGACCCGCTCGGTGATGCCGACCGCCTCACTGCCAATCTGGCCCGGGAATTCGGCCTGGCAAATCTCAAGATCGATTACAGTGTGCTCAAGAGCCTGCCGCCAATTCTGTACGAATCCGGCGGGAACGTAACCGCAACCGTCTGGATGGACCAGCGCGTCGTCCGGATCCAGCCTGGATTTATAGAGCGCTCTTATGGTGTGGCCGTGGATATAGGCACGACAACAGTTGCGGCTTATCTGTGCGACCTGAGCACGGGAGATACCCTGGCAACGGCAGCGGACATCAATCCGCAGATATCCTTTGGTGACGATGTTATCTCGCGCATCAGTTATGCCATGAGCAATCCGGACGGCCTGGGTAAATTAAATTATGAAATAATCTCGTGCATCGGCAGTTTGCTGGCTGACCTGGTCAAGCAGGCAGGGATGCTGCCCGGTAATATCTCGGAAATAGTTGTGGTGGGGAATACCGCCATGCATCACATATTCCTTAATATCGACCCTTCCGGGCTGGGCAGGTCGCCATTCACTCCCCTTATCAGCTCTTCACTGAATGTCGACAGCGATTCGCTGGGACTTGGACACGGTAAGTCACTTAATGTGCACACCCTGCCGGTTATCGCCGGGTTCGTGGGGGCGGATACGGTCGGTGTATTGATTGCAGAGGAGCCGTACAAGCAGGACAAAATGGCACTCATTATAGACATCGGAACCAACGGGGAACTTGTATTCGGAAACAAGAAAAAACTGCTCTGTACTTCATGTGCCATGGGTCCAGCCTTCGAAGGCGGCAATATCAAGTTCGGCATGCGAGCAGCACCGGGGGCGATTGAGAAAATCGAGATAGACAGCAAGACGCTGGAAGTGAGGTTTAAGGTCATCGGCAGTAACAGGTGGAACACGCAATCATCCATATTGAAGGCCCGTGGTATCTGCGGGTCAGGGATCATAGATGCGCTGGCTGAGATGGTCCGGGCAGGTATTATCGATCCAGGAGGGCGCTTTAACAAAAACCTTTCATCCGACCGCCTCATCGCTACTAAGGAAGGCCCCGCTTTTATCCTGGCCCGGGCCGGAGAGACCGCTGCCGGCAGGGATATCACAATCGATATCAGTGATGTCAGGTCAGTGCAGTTGGCCAAGGCCGCCATGTACGCAGGTTCCCGTATCCTCATGGATAAATTGAAGATCGGCAAGCCGGACAAGGTCGTCCTGGCAGGGGCCTTCGGCAGCTATATCAACAAGGAAAATGCTTTAGCCATCGGCCTTTTCCCCGGCTGTAAAATAAAGAACGTCTACAGCGTAGGCAACGCAGCGGGTGAGGGCGCGCGCCTGGCATTGTTGAACATAGATAAACGAAAGGAAGCAGCCGATATTGCCCGTCGCATTGAGTACGTTGAGCTCACCACCGAGCCCGATTTCCAGAAGCATTTTGTAAAAGCGTTGCAGTTTCCTGCGCCTAAACCGGTTAAAGAATAATTTTCTTTACTCCCAGGGGGATGGCAAGTTCCGCCTGAACCTTTGCAATTGATGGGAAACATCTTGAACAAGAAAAGTATTAAGAGTAGTCTATATATACTTATGGGACATTATAACGTTTAATGTGAGCAAATATATTAAGATGCGGTAGGCATTTAAATCGAATGAAACATACGCATTAGAACCGTAGGAGTCTTGTATGGATATGAAAATAGCAGGAATTGTCAAGGATGTTAGGACTAACACAACTGTAATTTATGCCATAGTCTCAATACCAATGTATTTGAAACTCGTAGGGGCAGATTTCGAGAGTTTTCTCATCCAAAGGAGGCGGGAAAAACATAAGGCTTACGAGAGAATGAAGCGTGATCTTATCGAAGGAGCGCTGTTGCCGCCGATCACTCTGGCAGTGAAACCACAATTTGTTAACGAAATAATCGCTCTTGCCGAAGCTGGCCATAAACCTGCGTTGGAAGAAAAATTAGCGCAACCAGGTCAGGTAAATATATTGGACGGATTACAGAGAACATATATACTGACGGACTTACAAAAAGGGGAAACTCAATTTAAAGATGGACAAAGCATATTAGTGGAATTTTGGTTGGAAGCGGATATAGAACATCTAATTTACAGAATTATAGTACTGAATGCAGGCCAAAAACCGATGTCTATACGGCACCAAATTGAATTACTTTTTATGACATTAAAGACAAAAATTGAGGAAAAGGTCCCTGAACTGCAACTATTTACGGAAAAGGACACAGGACGTAGAACAAAATCAAGGAAATATGCCTTGGACCGCATTGCTACAGCCTATCAAGCGTACATAACAAAATCTGCCGATGTCGAGAGGGAAAACGTGGTGGCTCAAATGCTAGTGGAAGGAGATGTATTCGACGCGAATGAAGCGGATTTATTCAGCCAATTCAATGAATTCATGACATATTTAGTAACCTACGCAATACTTGATGACGAAATATGCCGTATATATGTTGCAGCCAATGAAGAAAAAAACATACCAACCGGGCTGAATTGGTTTGGCAGCGAGAATGTCATTAATTCATTTTTTGCCGCAATTGCTCAACTTAAGTCTACGAACCCTAAATATGGTGAAAGAATAACAGAGGCATTGGTCAAACTTACCGCTCAACTTCAACAGGCCGAAAACAATTCGGACCCGATGGGACTCGAAACACTCCATAAGATAACCGGGGGGTTTACTCCTCGAAAATACAATGTTGGTTTTGCGACAAGAAGGCTCTTGACCAACGGTTTTAAGGAGTTTTTCAGAGAATCGGGAGATTTGGATTTTGCCTCGTGTTGGCTAACGGTTGTCGAATAAATGAACACAGCGCAAATAATAGCTGCAATAGACAGCAACACATTACCGTATCTCTCCCTATGGGAGCCTAGCCTTTCCTCAACAGAAATTGGCGAATTAGGAGGCCATCCCGTCATCCAGAAGCTTATTCCATTGGCACTTGAAGCAGTAAGCTGTTCCATTTCTGCGATAGACGATCCGCTTGTCAAGGATGAAACAGGCCAATATATTGGCACGCTATGTATGCTAACCAAACGAGGATACGTTCAAATCGCAGGGCTAACTCAATGCCAACGCGTCGCCTACTTAGTTGACGCGGAATACGGTGAAAACGAAGAAAACTATCAATTTCGCTATGATTATTTCGTCGTGGACGAAGCCAAATATCATGAGTACATGGCGGAATATTACAGGAGTTCGCCAATTTGGGGAGGCTTTCTGCACATACCCTATGTCACTTCAGCAAACCCATGCCTCGAAATTCGTGCTGAGACAATAGTTGCGAGATCCGGTATAAAACTACCAACTTCCTTCAATTTAGGATCCGCCAGACATGCCATATTATGTTCACATTCTTTTGACAGATACCTGAGATTCTATCACCAATTGGAACTAATATTTGACTGGGTAATCTGTCGACGCATTCAAGCCCTTGGACCTGATCTGGATGGATTTGCCAAAATTATCTCAAGTTACCATTCAACTGATTTTGCGAGATTGAAACATTTGGTGCTTACGTATTGTGTGGATATCAGCAAACTAGAACAGGCACTATTGGCCGGATCTGGCTATGGAACCATTGCACACGATATGTTTCATCACTTCACGAAAGAAGGCGACCCCACGAAAAAAGAGAACGAGTGGAAGAGATTTTGGACACTAATTGAAACCAGCGATCTTAACCTGGCGGCGGCAAAAAGGTCGGGACTCGTGCACAACCAGGATGAGTACAACATATTAATACAAGAGACGACAGCTTATTGGATATATAGGATTAGAGGCTCGATAGCGCACAATCGGATTGGAGAATATATTCTTACCGACGATAAAGAGGAATTCGTAGCAGTTTTTGGAGAACCTCTACTCTTGGAATGTTTGATGCAGATTTTTTCCAACCCCGGAGTGGCGAGTCTGATCTCACCATAATAGCAGAATAATTCTTCGTCATTGGATTGGTTTCCCAAAATAATAGCCCTACGTGGTTTTGAGCATATAACAACCTACGTAAGCCGAATACACAATTATCGGAACATATTCCAAAGCCTTTAAACGTAACCAATATCCCTAAATTAATGGCCCCCATTCACTCCCGCATTGACAAAGCCCCCCACTCATCATAAAATGCGAAAACGATAATGCTGAATGAATGCTAGTTCTGCAATTCCTAACTCAAAATAACTGCCATTCCTGACACATTCATTCTCAACAGGAGGAATTATGTCTGAACTGGCCAATGCGATTGCCGACCTCAAAGAGGACGAAGTCAAGCAAATTGTAAAAAGCAAAATCGACTCAGGAGTTAATCCCATGTCGATAGTAGACGAGTGCCGCCAGGGCATGGAAATCGTCGGCGAACGCTATAAAAATAAAGAGTACTTCCTGGGCGAGCTGATCATGTCGGGCGAGATATTTAAGGAGGCCATGGCCGTTGTCGAACCACAATTAAAGGCAGGCCAGTCAGGTAAGCCCCTCGCCAAAATGGTTCTGGGCACAGCCAAGGGCGACATTCATAACATCGGCAAGGATATCGTGGCCATCCTTCTAAAAGCGGCGGGGTTTGAGATCTACGACATGGGAATAGACGTGGCCCCCGACGTTTTCGTCAACAAGCTGAAAGAGACGGGAGCGCCGATCCTGGGCATATCGGGACTGCTCACGCCTTCCTTCGAATCGATGAAACTAACCGTACAGGCCGTGGAAGCCGCCGGCCTGCGTAATAAAGTCAAGATAATAATCGGCGGCGGCATCATCACGGAAGTGGTCAGAAAATATGTTGGGGCAGACGCCTTCACCGATGATGCGCCAGAAGGCGTGGAGCTGTGCAAGAAACTGGCCGGGGCGGTGAAATAAATGATCAAGGAAACGATGACCCCTAAAGAACGCACCACGGCAGCCATCAAGCTGGAACCTTACGACCGCGTGCCGGTCGCACCGCTGATGGACGTTATGTTTCCATCCCGTCACAAGGGTATGACCGTCGCAGAAGGCATCGCCCACCCAAGCAGGGGTTTTCAGGCCATCGTCGATACATTCGACGATGTAGGCGGCTGGGACGCCATGATATTGCCAGGCTATAGCGTGCCGGCTCCCCCCCATGTCGAGGCCATCCTCCAGGTAGGTATCGGTGATACCAGGCAGCCGGGTAAGGAACCGAGCTTCGACATCAATTCTCCTCCCCAGTTTATCGAAAAGGAACTCCTGACCGTCGATGACTACGACGATATCGCAAACCTCGGTTGGTCCGGCTTCTGTAAAAAGCATTACAGCCGTTTTTTACCGGTCGAGCCGGATTTTATTCTGGCCTGGGCCAAGAGGCAGATTGAGCGTTACAAGCACGAAGGGGAAGTATGGGCCGCCCGCGGTATACCATCCCTCGCCGGCGCCATCGTAATGTCTCCCCTGATGTTCTTCTCAACACGCCGTTCGCTGGTCAAGTTTACACAGGACCTTTACAGGGTCCCCGACAAGGTGCAGGCAGCCATGGATGCTATGGTCGATGAGTTGACCCAATATGCCATCGAAGCTGCACGCATTACCGGCATCCCCGGAGTTGAGTTCGTCCTGGAAAGGGGTGGCTGTTTCTACTACCCCCTTAAAATCTTCGAACGCTTCGAATTCCGTTACATGAAAAAGATGATCGAGGCCTTCGCTGCGGAAGGCCTTATAACCGTCATGCATTTCGACCAGGATTGGACCCTCAACCTGCCCTACCTGCTGGATCTGCCCAAAAAGATGTGTATCTGCGAGCTTGACAGCACCACTGATATCTTCAAGGCCAAGGAAATACTGAAAAACCACATGTGCATCATGGGCGACGTGCCAGCTTCGCTAAGTGCCATCGGCACACCTCAAGAGATGCAGGCCTATTGCGAAAAGCTTATCGACCATATAGGAAAGGGGAAAACCGGGTTTATCCTGAGCACCGGTTGCACCATCCCGTCCGACACCAAATTCGAGAATTTCCAGGTAATGATAAACTCGGTCAAAGAGCACGCCCCACAATAGGGATTTACAATATAGTATACTGTTAGGCCATGGATACCACCGGCGTAGAATACCTGGACAAGATCGAAGTCACAATCGATCCCCGCGCCATACTCCATATACAGGGTTATAGCGCCAAAAGGGAACCCAACACGGCTATGCTCAACCTGATTAATAGAGCGGCCGAAGAAGCCAGCCCCCTGGTTAAACCAAGAGCCATCAGCAAGGATTTCCCCATAGCAGAACTGACTGGAGAAAGCTTGACCCTGCAGAATGGCGTCCGCTTCAGCATCGGCAAAAAGATCAGCGACTGGTGGAAGGGCAGCAAGTCGTTAGTGATCGCCATTTGCACGATCGGTGACGGTCTTGAA
The DNA here is from genome assembly GCA_050014895.1 of Dehalococcoidia bacterium. Taxonomy (GTDB): domain Bacteria; phylum Chloroflexota; class Dehalococcoidia; order GIF9; family UBA5629; genus JAFGLP01. The sequence goes on along the minus strand of JBEKCL010000037.1, from coordinate 11,597 downwards.
AAACGCCTGATGGAACTATCTTCCAAAGGTGAGCATTCGGCAGCGCTGAACCTGGATATAGCCGGCACGGTGGCGCTGGGCAGCCTGGGTGACCAGGTACACCAGCATATATGCAACCGTGCATCATCAACGGGAATTGAAATGGGCCCTTTCCTGAACCCCGGCTACAGGGAATGGCCACTGACCGATCAGAAAATTATTTTTGAAATAATGCCTGCCGCTGATATCAGTGTAAGGCTCAATGAGCAATGTATGATGATACCGAAAAAATCCGTCACTTTCTGTGCGGGTGCGGGCGTCATAGAAGTCCAGGAACATTTCAACCGCTGCCGACATTGCGGCCTGGCCAAATGCCCATACCGTCATATCAGCCGGGCTGAGGATGGCGGACTTCAAGGGCTACACGGTACAATATAACACCAATATATGAATTACCGGAGGACCTATCAATGTTAATCGTGGGTGAAAGAATAAACTCGACCAGGGAAAGCATCGCCAAGGCGATCAGGGAACAGGATTCCGCGTTTATACAGGATGAAGCCAGGCAGCAGGTGGAGGCCGGAGCTGATTACCTGGACGTTAACGCCGGCGCTTTCATGGGGGAGGAGCTTAAGTACCTTACGTGGCTGGTCGAAATAGTGCAGGACGTGGTCGACAAACCGCTCTGCCTGGACACCAGCAACGCCGAAGCGCTGGCGGCTGCATTGAAGCTGTGCAGGGTCAAGCCCATGCTGAGCTCCATCAGCGCTGAGAAGAAACGCTATGAATCATTCCTGCCGATAGTCAAAAGCTCCGGCTGCAAGGTGGTGGCGCTGTGCGTGGATGATTCAGGTATTCCCCATACTGCTGATACAAGGACGCAGGTTGCAAACAGGCTGATAGGCTCGCTGGTGGCCGAAGGCGTCGCTCTTGATGATATTTACGTGGATGTACTGGCACAGGCCGTCAGCACCGACGATAAGGCGGGAGCTGTGACCTTCGAGACTATCCGCCGCGTAAATGCCGCACATCCCGGTGTACATACCATCCTCGGACTGAGCAACGTATCGTTCGGACTGCCTAACCGGAGGCTGATCAACCAGAATTTCATATCGATGTGCATGGAAGCGGGGCTGGACTCAGCCATCGCCGACCCTAAAAATAATAAACTAATGGCGAATATCTTAGCCGCCAACCTGCTGCTTGGAAAAGACAGGCACGGCATGAGCTATATCAAGGCTTTCAGAGCAGGCAAGCTGGAATAGTCATACCTGGTTCGTCCGCCCGGAAAAACAAACATGAAACTATTAGCCATAAATGCCAGTTTGAGGGGAGATCACGGCCATACTGCGTTTCTTCTGAATAAAATATTTGAGGGGGCTGCCGCTTCGGGAGCCGTTTGCGAATCAGTCACCCTGAGCAAACATAAAATCAACCGCTGCCTGGCGTGCGATAAATGCCAGGCCAAAGAAAGCTACTTGAAATGCGTACAGGAAGAAAAGGACGATGTCAAAGCTATATTTGATAAGATGTCGGATGCGGACATTATTATTTATGCATCCCCGATATACATTTTCGCCATGTCCAGCCTGTTGAAGACCCTACTGGAACGCATGTACGGCACTGCCGATTGCAGCGATCTGCGTGTCAGTAAGAGCGGTTTAATGTTCCATCATATCAATAGTCAAGTAAGCTCCAAGCCGTTCGTGTCGCTTGTATGCTGCGACAACCTGGAAGATGAGACCCCAAGAAACGTGGCCTCCTATTTCTGTACATTTTCCAGGTTCATGGACGCCCCTCAGGTGGGGCTGCTCATCCGTAACGGCGGTCGGCTGGCGGGTTACGGCAAGGATGCAGCGCTGCAGCAAATTTTCCCCAGGCTCAAGGATATATACGAAGCATTCGTGGAAGCAGGACGTGAGCTGGCTACCCGGGGCCATATCGGCAAGCCAACCCAGAGAAAGGCCAGCCAGGAGATATTAGCGGTGCCTATGTTCCATGTTTTGAAACGCATTAAGCCATTCAAAAAGAATTTTGTTAAAAAGGCCAGGATGTTCGTCAAACCGCAGAGGCAGCAGCAATTGCCTTGATGACCTTATTGCGAAAAAGGAAAGGAAACCGAAAATGCCGACGGCAACGATAAATGGGAGCATCATGTATTACGAGGTCCATGGAAAAGGAGAGCCACTGGTGTTGATACAGGGGTTTACAGGTGGGGCCAGTGCGTGGGGCATGCAGGTACATGCGTTTAAGAAGCATTACCAGGTGATTATCTTTGATAACAGGGGAGTTGGCCGGAGCGGGCGATCAAAGGAACCTTATACCATGAAGACGATGGCAGCCGATGTCACCGGCCTTTTGGACCACCTCGGCATTCAAAAGTCACATATCCTCGGGCTTTCCATGGGCGGCATGGTAGCCCAGGAGACTGCTATCTCATATCCCCTGAGAGTGGGAAAACTCATCCTTTGCAGCACTTTTGCCATAAGGGATTTGCCTGCCTCTTACGAGTTGCAGCAGGCTGCTGGCGTCCCGCAACCCCGCCCCAATATCGATATCCAGGACATGGATTTAGATTCGTTAATGACATACCTAATTTCAACAGCTTACAATGTTCCTTTTTATCGGGCATTGTTTTTACTGCTGATGAAAATGAATAAAAAGTCCATTGACAGCAAGGGGATTTTCGACCAGGCCCGGGCGCTCAGCACTCACAGTACACTGGATAGATTACACCTTATACAATCCCCGACCCTTGTAATGACCGGAACAGGCGATAGGCTGGTATCTCCCCTTCACTCAGACATACTTGCAAGCCGTATTCCCGGGGCAAAACTGGTCAAGGTCCCCGGCGGATCACATGCTTTCTTCTTCGAAATGTCCGGTACCTTCAACAAAGAAGTTCTGTCGTTTTTAACCGCCTCTTAGATTTGCGGAAATACGTTTACAGCTTCCGCATGTTATCAGCGGCCTGCTTATTCATCTTCGGTGTACATTACTAAAGTACCGGTTAAAATCAGTACATATAGGTGATTCATCAGTCCGTTCAGTCAGATATAATCATTGTTAATATTCAAATACCAGATATGCCAGAATGAATCGAAACACACCAGAGGAGGAAATCGTGCCTTTTAAATGCCTGCATAAATTTGTATCTGAATTATGTTGCGGGCAAAAAGGCGAAGCCCCGTTAGCCATACTTTTTCCACTCGGTATTCTTACTATCGGATTGATCGTCCTCTATACTGTTTTTGGCTCCACTTTGTATTCCGCTAACCAGGACAACGCAAATGCCAGCAGCAACCCGGCTAACTATCAAACCGGACCGGGCGTTTTCAGTCCAATCACCGATCTTGAAAAGGACCCTAAACAGAATAGCGAGAGCGTATTTTCAAATGTTAAAAGTGCCATTTCCGATCTTAGCAGCACCGACACAGACAATACATCTTTAAATAAACAGAACAACAAAAAATAAGGCATCATCCCTGATCAAAATTTAATTCCCCGTCATCCGTCCAATTGCCAACCGAAAATTACCAGAAAATGACTTTATCCTTTTTCAGTTTTTCAATGCGTTCTTTATCATAACCGAGCTCAGTTAATATCTCGGCAGTATGTTCACCAAGTAGCGGAGCCCGTTTTTCAAGGACATTCTCGATATTACTAAATTCTGCGGGAAAGCCAGCCAACTGGGAACGTTCAATGTCGGGGTGTTCCTGCCATATGAAAATACCATTCTCCTGGAAATGGGGCTCATTATAGATTTCCTGCTCATATAAGGCAGGCGCAGCAGGCACATTATTCTTACGAAGGACGCTAACCCAGTTTTCGGCGTAAGCCAGCGCAAAACATTGGGCAAATATCTGTACCAGAGTGTCGTCATTCTTCAATCTTTCAGCAGGATCGGCAAAACGCGGGTCTTCTATCAAATACTCAAGATACGCCGTTTTACACAGATTCTTCCAATCTTCCTCGTTATTGCAATGAACGAAGAACCATTTGCCGTCAATTCCGCAGTAAAGCCTGCTTGTGGCACATTTACCTTTGGGAGACCTGTCATCTATATACTGCCGTTTAATGCCAGGGTAATCAATAAACGTATTAGTTGCGAATGCAATAGCCGAGTGCAGTAGCGAAGTATCCACCTTCTGACCTTTACCCGTTTTAACCCGGTTGAACAATGCCATAGCCACGCCGAAAGCGCCCAGCGCCGAAACACCTACGTCAGTCGAAGTTACCTTTGGATATATAGGCGGATTATCCGGCCCACATGTATTCACCATTTGCCCGCTGAAGGCCGATGCCAGGGGATCAAGCCCCGGAAGGCTGGCCAGCGGTCCTTTTGCGCCGAACCCAGACGCCGATACATAAATCACATCAGGATTGAGTTCTTTACAGCATGCATAATCAAAACCCAGCCTCTGCATAACACCGGGCCTGGCATTTTCTACAACTATGTCGGCCTTTTTAACAAGTTCCCGTACTATCGCTTTACCTTCTTCCTTTTTTAAATCCAGGCTGATAGACCGCTTATTCCTGTTTTGCGTGGCAAAGGCAATTGCGAGCATACGATAAGTCTCGGGCATCTCCGCTTCGACTTTGATTACTTCGGCGCCCAGGTCCGCCAACAGGCGGCATAAATACGGCCCGGCAAGGAATGTCGTGAAATCCACTATACGTATACCTTCAAAGACCTTCATCTCAAATTCCTCCGCATCAAATTACTGCTAAATAACCTTTTTTTGTCTAAAAGCCTCGATTTCCTTCATGGAATACCCGAGGCCGGAGAGTACCTCTGCCGTATGCTGGCCAAGTTTGGGGGAAGGTCCTTTAATGCTCCCGGGAGCACCCGACAGTTCAACCGGTATATTCATCTCTTTTACTTTTCCCAGACCCTCTTCCTGTATCTCAACGGCAAGATTATTGGCATCAATATGAGGATGGTTCATAAATTCCTCTATTGATTGCACGGGCGAACAGGGGATATTAGCTTCCTGCAGTACCTTAATCCACTCGTCCCTGGGTTTGGTATAAAAGATCGTCTGAAGTATCGAGATCACCTGGGCACTTTGCGGCGGAAGAATCAATAGAGGAGCTCCCGCAAACAAAGGATCAAGGTGCCATTCGTCATGGTCCAGCACCGAACAAAGAGATGTAAAGAAACCCACGCTGGCGGCGCTTAAGACAAACCACTGGCCGTCACCTCCCTGATAGGCACGGACCATCGGCATCATGCCGCGCACATTAAAGGGGAACCGTATTTTCCTGGGACTGTTCCCGAGTACATTCGGCTGGATTGCCACGGCAGACCTCAGAAGCGACAGATCGATTCGGTCGCCCTTACCTGACATTTCTCGTGCATATAAAGCCGTAACAATATAAAATGCCGCCAGAAAACTGGAATAGTGGCTTGCCAGGAGTTGACTCTGGTATATAGGGTCACCCACCCGGTTTTGTTCTGTGTAATAAGTGGACATGGACAGCGCCAACGGTTCCCATCCGGGAACATCTCTATAGGGACCCTTCTGTCCAAAACCAGATATTGAGCAATATATAATCCATGGATTGATGTCTTTGATGGTCTCATATCCGATTGCCAATCTATCCGCCGTGCCCGGTTTAAAGTTTTCAATAACGACATCCACCCCTTTCACCAAATCATGTGCCACTTTCTGCCCCTCTGGTGTCTTTAAATTAAGAGTAATACCTTTCTTACTGCGGTTACAGACCACAAATCCCTTGTCTGAACGGTACGGTTCCCCTCCCGGCCTTTCCACTTTGATTACATCTGCCCCCTGCTCCGCCAGCAGCATGGCCGCATACGGACCCGCAATATACTGACCGAAATCGATGACCTTGATGCCTGATAAAATTCCACTCATTCCAGTGCCTCCGTGAGTTTATTCTGCCTCTAATACCATCGAATAGTGCAAACAATACCGGACCACGATAGCCAGCGTGACCATGTCACCTAAACACGGATTAATCTGCAGCTTGTTTGGTTAAAAATCCTTCTGTAATCAGCTTGATAATATAATTGATCATTTCTTCCTCTGTTATCGCTCCACCCGGATGGAACCACATGGGCGAAAACGACAGGATACCGTAAATTAACCAGGCGGCTATATGTTCATCAATCGGATCCAAACGCTCTGCTATTGTAATGTCTTTGAGCACTTTCATCAGTAAATTGCGGTAAGCTTTTCGCTCACGGTTGATCACACCAGCATGATGAGCCGAGGTTTCACGCAACGCCATATCGGACCAGAGTAACCGGCTGATCTTCCAATGATTAACAGTTACATTAACGTATGACTTGATAAGCGCCTCAAGTTTCCTGCGCGGCGATAATGATGCGTCATTAGAAATTGGCTCCAGAGCATGACGTATGAGCCCGAACATGTATTTATTCAGTCTGTAAATCAACTCACCCTTGGAGTGAAAATAATAATAGACCACACCCTTGGATACGCCTATTTCGGAAGCAACCTCGTCAAGAGTAAATGTAGCCTTTCTTTGCTTCAAAAGCACCTGTGCAACCGCCTCGTACAGCTGCTCGCGGTGCTCCGCAGCCTTAACCGAGTTTTTACTCATTTTCCGTGGGGATACGCCGTCAACTTGATTCGGGACTTCCTGTCTTACCTTTTTTTCTTTCTCTTTTTTACGCATGATATTTAATGTAGTCTACTATTAAGGGATTTTGCATCCATATCATAATAAAGTACTGAACATAAGTTTTCCTACTTTTTCAACTCACGATATAACATTATCTCCTGTCAATCCCCTACGATGCAAAATCCATATAGGGCATTATCGTAATACCCAGCAACCGTATTTCCCGATCAAAAACCGAACCATCTTGTCTAAAAAGTTAGTATACGGTGGCCTCATCATAAACAGGGCATTAGGCCTGCCCTGGTAAAGGACATTTTTCTTATTGGAAAGCGTCTCGAAACCTTCCCGCGCATGCCATCGTCCCATACCACTGTACCCAACACCCCCAAACGGTAGATCGTCCTGGGCGCCGTGCAACATTGTGATGTTAATACCTGCCCCTCCCGATGTAGTCCGTGAGAGCACGTGTTCGGCGCGTTTATTGTTATCATCGCAATAATAAAGTGCAAGAGGGCGCGGCCTTGCATTCACGTAAGCCAGGGCTTCGTCCAAATCGGTATATCCGATGACCGGTAAAATCGGCCCGAATATTTCGTCGGTCATGAGTGCTGTATCCAACGGTGCATTAAGGATAAGGGTCGGCGCCAGTTTTCTGCCGGACGGCTCAAGCGTTTCATTAGCTGGATTCACCTCGATCAAGGTAGCGCCCCTTTCAGCTGCTTCGGCGAGGACCCCGACAAGACGCTTATAGTGGTGATCGTTCACGATAGCAGTATAATCCGGATTGTTCTTAAGTGTGGGATAAAACTTACGCACCGTATTTCTAAAATGTCCAACGAAATCATTGACCTTATCTTTATGTATAAATAGATAATCCGGCGCCACACAGGTCTGGCCTGAGTTGAAGAACTTTCCCGTACAGACGATTTCCGCCGCCCTGGCCAGATCAAAATCTTTGTCGATAATGACGGGTGATTTGCCGCCCAGTTCAAGTGTAACCGGCGTCAGGTTCGCGCTGGCGGCACGCATAACCTGGCTGCCGACAGCCGGAGAGCCCGTAAACAGGATATGGTCGAAAGGCAGGGAGGCAAATGAGGCTCCCACTCCAGGTCCCCCTTCTACAACATATGCAACATCGGGCGAAAACATTTCACCTATGAGGCGGGACAGGCATTTAGCAGTATTGGGCGTGAACCTTGATGGCTTGAGCATCACACGATTTCCGGCTGCCAGTGCAGTTACTGCGGGCATAAAGGAGAGATAAAACGGGTAGTTCCAGGGCGAAATAATGCCGACCACACCCAACGGCTGATGAAGCACTCGTGACTTAGCGAGCTGACATACCAGGGACGTTGCACGCCTCTGTGGTTTCATCCAGCCTTTCAGATGCGTCTGGATGTATTGAGTGCCCGTAGCGACGAGAAATAATTCAGTCAGCATAGTTTCGTGGCGTGAGCGTGATCCATAATCAGCTACAACAGCATCTATAATAACGTCTATGTTTTTTCGAGTAAGAGCCATCAATTTATCAAGTTGGGCCATGCGTTCTTTATAAGAAGGCGGACCTTCCTTGATAAAACAAGACCGTTGTCTTTCCAACACTTTCAAAAGAGCTTCATCGCCGAAGGTACCCTTAGCCGGCGCAGGATATTTTAAGTCAGACATTATCTACCTCCTTTCACTTCTCTTCATTTAATTATGTGATTGCGCATCGCACTGTGAGTGCATTATTAAAAGTCAACCGGTTTGCCGTCATAGGCATACACGTATATTTTTTCCAGGTCAGGTGCTTCAGGTATCCTGTTTACAGTGATGGTCATGACCTCGTTGACCGCCCTTTCCACCAGTTCAGTCACAGCCTTCATATAGTCTTCACGTTTGATACCAAGGTCTTTTACAGACAGCGGCTGTCCGACATCCTTGGCTAACTTGCGCACAGCGTCTATCAGCGCCCTGGCGCACTTCTTATCGTTGCCTTCAGCTATCTTACAAAACCGTGCTATTTCGGCATAACGAGCCACGTCCGTTGTATCGGACCCGTTAATAAGGTATTCCATGGTGTAGGGAAGGTAGAGGCCCACGGCACGGCCGTGCGGCGTATGGAAAAGGGCGCCCAAGGCATGTCCCGTGCTATGGCCCAGGCAGGCCATGCTGTTACCAAAGCAAGTGCCGGCGATGGTGGCAGCGTACATCATTTCTTTACGGGACTCTACATCTTGCCCATTATCATAGGCCTTCTTAAGGAATTCAAAGACGAGTTTGATCGCCTGGAAACCGGGCCCGTCTGTAAACCTGTTACGCCACGTCGTGGTACATCCTTCAAGCGCATGGCAGAGCACATCCATTCCAGTATCCCCGGTGATTTGGGGCGGCATGCTCATGACCATAAGCGGATCGAGTATAGCGACGTCAGGAACGGTCTCGTACGACCCCAGCGACAGTTTACGTTTGCCTTCCACGTCCGTAAGAACTATGGCAAAGGTGGCCTCAGAGCCGGTACCGCTGGTTGTCGGTATACATATCAGGCGAGCTTTACTGCGCAAATTGAAGAAGGACGACGGCGAAATGGCATCCGGCGCAAGGTCCGGCTGAGCATAGCAGACCAGCGTTGCCTTGGCGGCGTCCATACACGAGCCTCCGCCCACACCAATGACCAGGTCAGGCTGAAATCCCTGGGCGATCTTTGCAGACTTGACGATTGTCTGAGTCGACGGCTCGGGCTCGACCTCGTCGAATACTTGACATACAATGCCCGCTTTTTTCAACTCTTCCAACACCAGATTGACCAGTCCCAGCTTGACGATGGTTTTATCTGTAACTATATAGGCGCGCTTGCCCATAACACTACTGAGATACTGAAGCGAATCATCCCCAAATACGACGAAGGGAACAGCAAAATACTGCATATTTACTCCTCACTCAATCGATATATTCCGTATTTTTGTCCGAATGTAGTTGTACAAGAAGCCTATGCCGGATATTCAGTTTTGACCTGCGTTACGCAAGTAACCAACTCCTGGGCCGCCTTGACGGACCGCATCACCTTGGCCATATTGCCCTGCAGCTTAAGCTGGCGTGTCACAATAGCCTGGATGGGGTCGAGCTTTTTCTCGGCCACTTTCCTCCACGTGGAGACCTGTGCCGACAGTACGAATTCCGGTTTGTATTTTCCTTTTTCCGCCGCCGGTACAAGATCTACTTTGCGGCATTTGCCATGCCAGAGATCGAAATAATAATAGATAGGTTCCTTGAGAGAGCCGCCTGGCTCAAGTATGTAGTAAAAATCCCCCTCCCATGTTTTAGCAGCTTCCTCGTAAGCCTTACTGCTGTTTACCGCCTCCATGAACTTGTTCGCCCATTCAAGTGTTCCAAATAGCGCCATACCTTTGCCTCCCTTTTTAGATTTTTATAGATGTCCGCACCCGTAAAGGCACGTAATCATCAATATTTTACAAGCGAATCATGAAGTACCCGGCAGCTAATATATGATAATTATTCCCTTCGGTATAATTTTATACCGGTTATTAAATTATCATATACGGGGCTGGTTGTCAATACCTTAACCTGGCAATCCGCGAAATATTTTCATAGCTGAATCAAAGTAGTAATTATATATTGCCTCCGAGAAAACATAACAGGGGATGTTACGTTGATGTAAAACCAATGTTGATACCATATTATACTATTCAGTATAATATGGTACTTCTATTTTTATGTTGTTAAATTTTGACAGGTTGTTATACATTTTATTATATTGTCATTTTGATGCGGTTACCGGGTAAATCCCACTACATGTCCTAAGTGATCCACTTAAAGTGGCAATATAAATTAGACTAAAAATGGTAAACTAAATATCGGTTGTTCAGGAGCACTCATGAAAATAAGTAAGATGCTCATCGCAAACAGGGGCGAGATAGCTATCCGCATTGCCCGGTCGGCAGCGGACCTCGGCATCGATACAGTAGCTGTATACTCAGCCGACGACTCTAAATCACTGCATGTACTGGCTGCAGGACACGCAAGTGCTTTGGAGGGAATGGGAACTGCCGCCTATCTGGATATAGACCAGATCATTGCTTTGGCAAGGGCAGGCGGGTGCAACGCCATACACCCCGGTTATGGGTTTTTAAGTGAAAATGCTTCTTTTGCCCGCCGTTGTATAGAGGAAGGGCTGATATTTATCGGACCAAGTCCCGATTTACTTGATCTATTTGGAAATAAAGCCGCGGCACGTTCGCTGGCGGCACGTTGCGGCGTACCGTTAATTCCAGGCACTGCGGCAGGAATAACCCTTGAGCAAGCCAAAGAGTTTTTTATTTCACTGGGACCGGGAGCGGCTGTAATGGTCAAAGCTGTACTGGGAGGAGGCGGACGCGGTATTCGACGCGTAAATAATCTCCCAGGCCTTGAAGAAGCTTTCAAACGCTGCCAATCCGAAGCGCGGTCCGCTTTCGGTGCCGACGATGTATATATTGAGAAGCTGGTGCAAAATCCCAGGCACATCGAGGTGCAGGTGGCAGGCGATGGAAAGCAGTCCATCCATTTTGGCGAACGCGACTGCACACTGCAAAGACGTAACCAGAAAATCGTTGAAATTGCACCGTGCCCTACACTCTCACCCAGGCTCAGAACTAAAATTGCCGACGCCGCCCTGCGCATAGCGAAGGAAGTTAATTACCTTAGCCTCGGGACTTTTGAGTTTCTCGTCGAAGAACCAGAGGGGGACGGAGCCACTTTTGTCTTCATGGAAGTGAACCCGCGACTGCAGGTCGAGCATACGGTTACGGAAGAAGTCCTGGGCCTCGATCTGGTCAAAATCCAGTTTCAACTGGCCTTCGGACGGACACTGGCGGAGCTGGGATTGTGTCAGACTGAAATTTCGAAGCCCCGCGGTTTTGCCATGCAAGTGAGGGTGAATATGGAATCCATGAACGCTGACGGTGTTACCAAACCTTCCAGTGGGACACTCAGTGCCTTCGAAACGCCGTCGGGGCCGGGTGTTC
>JBEKCL010000036.1:0-20435 GCA_050014895.1 Dehalococcoidia bacterium | reverse complement strand
CGTTATCCTGCCTGAGAATCTGCCGCCACCGCGGTAATCATTAAATCCCCCGTACTTGATAAAGGCCGTGTAATCGGCGTGTCCGGGACGGGGAGTCAGTTTAATTTCCTCATATACGCTTGAATCCGTGTTCTTGTTCCACGCAAGCATGCACACCGGCGCGCCGGTCGTGAAACCGTTGAATAACCCTGAAATCACTTCGACTTTATCAGCTTCATGCCGCGCCGTTCCCCCGGCGGTGGCTTCAGGCTTTCTCTTGTCTACCGCCTGTTGAATTTCTTTAACGGTCAGCGGCAGGCCCGCCGGGCAACCGTCTACAACAACGCCAACGCACTGGCCATGGCTTTCGCCGAAGCTGGTCACGGTGAAGAGTTTACCTATGCTGTTACCCATCTAGAGTCACGTCTCCTCCCAGGCTTTTTAATATATCCCAATAAGCGGGAAATGTCTTATTTACACATTCAGCGCCTTCGATTACAGTATCGCCAGCCAGAACACCCAGCATGCTGAAGGCCATGGCAATCCTGTGATCGCCTTTTGAATCGATGACTGCGCCATGTGGAGCGCCGCCGGTTATCAGCAGGCGGTCAGGCTCTTCCTTGATCTTGATACCCATACGCTGCATACCTTCCTTCATGGCTGCGACCCTGTCCGATTCTTTCAACCTGGCGCGAATGATCCCTGTGAACTCGCTGACGCCTTTCGCTACGGCTGCAAGCGCGGCCAGCGTCGGCAGAAGATCGATGCAATCGGATAAGTCTGCTCTGAAGGCATGCAGTTTGGACTGGCTCATGGTGATAGCGCCGTGCCCGGCTTTCATATGAGCTCCCATGCGGTTGAGTAAAATCCATATTTCGCTATCGGCCTGCCGGCTTTTGGGGTTCAAATTTGTTACTTCTGTTTCGCCGGCAATTGCGCCTAATGCCAGCAAGTACGAGGCAGAAGACCAATCCCCTTCAACGATATATTTTGCCGGTTTATATGCCTGATGATGAATATTTAAACGGGAGAAATCGAGATTGTGGCCGACCTCGATTCCGAAAGCATGCATGCAATCACGGGTCATCAATATATACGGCTTGGATTCGATCTGCGAAGTGAGCTCGATGTTCATTCCATCTGAGGCAAGCGGGGCGACGAACATCAAAGCCGATATAAACTGCGAACTGATATTTCCGGGCAGCTCGACCTTTCCGCCTTGAAGCTTCCCACCCTTGATGATTACCGGTGCTTTGCCATCACCCGTTGCACAGTCAATCCCCAGTTGTCTTAAAGCGTCTGCCAGGGGACCTAAAGGTCTTCTCGCCAGTGAGGGGCCTGCAGTGAGCTTGCATGTACCGGGAACCGCTGCACATAACGCCATCATAAAGCGCAACGTTCCGGCTGAGTCATGACAATACAGATCAGAATCGGGCTGGCGGAAGTTGTTACCGCTCACTATCCACGAGCCGCTCTCATTTTTTATGCCGACGCCGATTTTGCCTAGGACCTCGCGCGCTGCCACAGTATCATCCGCATCAAGGGGACGTACAATCTGGCTCTGACCTTTCGCCAGGGCGGCGCACATAAGTCCGCGCAGGGTATAGCTCTTAGACGATGGAGCTTCTGTTTTTCCGCTAATTTTACTTCTTGAGATTAATGCTTTCATATATTGGCAGCTCTGCGATTATTTTATTTACAACATTATCGATAGTCAGGCAGGAGGTGTCGATTATTACATCCGCCGCCTGCTCATAGAGCGGACGCCTGGCTTTCAGCAGTTCGCCGATGCTCCGGGCAGGATTGGTTGATTGAAGGAGAGGCCGTATCTCTGTGCTTCCCTTTACCCGTTGCAAGATGACCTCCGGTTCCGCTTTAAGGTAGATTATCACTGCATTTTTTCTAAGGCAGTCGATATTCGAAGGATTCAGCACTATTCCCCCGCCGCAGGATACGACGGCCCTGTCCTTACGTGAAGCTTCTGTTGCGGCCTCCGATTCCATGCTGCGGAAAACCGGCTCTCCATCGTACTTAAATATATCAGCTATCGATTTTCCCGCTTTTTCTTCCACCAGCGCATCCAATTCGATATATTCCATTTTCAGTTTACCGGCAAGGATTTTACCTGCAGTTGATTTTCCCGCTCCCATAAAGCCAATCAAGGCGATGTTACTTTTCATAGAATTTCAAAGCCTGTGTAGCACCTTTTCTCATCACATTCAGGGGGGCTTTTTTACCGGTCCATTTTTCGAAAGCCAGCGCTCCCTGCCAGATCAGCATCTCAAGCCCGTTTATGGTCATGGCCCCCGCCTTTTCAGCTTCTATCAGAAGTCTCGTTTTGTAAGGGTTATAAACGATGTCGGCAACAATGAAATGCGGTCTTATTAAATTGCTGCTGACAAGCGCGTCGTTCTTATCGGGGAACATACCTACGCTGGTAGTGTTGACCAGGATATGCCCTCTTTCCATGGCATCGGAAAGGTTTTTTTCATCGAGGGAAAGAACTTCCACCGTCTGTCCGGTGGCGTTCGATACATCGGCTGCGCATTTAGCGGCGTTGGCGGGGGTGCGGTTCAGCATGATCAAGTTAGCTCCCCTGCCTGCAAGAGTGAAAGATATCGCCCGCGCGGCTCCGCCTGCCCCTAATATAACCACATTTTTGCCTTCCGGCTCTACCCCGTGTTCCAGTAAAACGTGGAGAAAACCTTCCGCATCGGTGTTATAGCCCTTCAATATCCCATCGTTGTTAACCAGCACATTTATTGCGCCTATTGCCCCGGCCAGGGAATCTATGTCGTCGAGTAGAGGTATGATTTCCACCTTGTGTGGTATGGTGACATTGAGGCCGCGTATGTTAAGAGCTCTTACAGCTTGCACGGCTTTTGCCAGGTCTGCTTTCTTTACGTTAAAGGGAACATACACATAATCCAGTCCCATGGCATTGAACGCCATGTTGTGCATAGCAGGCGATACGCTATGCTCAATAGGGTCACCCATGACGCCGACTAATTTGGTCTTGCCTGATATTTGCCGGGACTTCATTGCTCTATCATCCTGTAAATACTGTGCATAGTAGCCACTGTTATTTGACCGGGGGCCGATCCGCCACCTTCCTTAACCGTTGCGTAGGTGAGATAACCGCCGGCCAGCGGACACATTATTCTGCTGAGAAGCCCCTCGTCTCCCATGGCGAAAGATATGATATTGGCACGGGGGAAATTCTTAATCAGGTTAAGCATCGTGATATTATCTTCAAGGCTTCTCGCCGTGGCAATTACCTTACATATATCGGGATGAAGGCTGAGCTGCTGCTTGACGAGGCCTTCAAGGTAATCGAGTGGAGGTGTGCCTTCCCAGTCGTGGAATGAGATCATGCACCTGGCTTTTTCCTTTATCCGTGGGACGATATCTTCTAATCCGGGGGCATCTGTTTCAATATCTACAATATCCGCTCCCAAATCGATGGCTTTAAACAGTTCGCCTATTCTATCCTCTTCGTTTCCCTTCCATCTTCCGCCGTGTGTTTCATCCCGGTTCGCAGCAATCCATGGTTTATGCAGCTTGGTTGGCAGCTTTTCCCATCCTTTGCCCACAAGGTCAATGCGGATTTCAAGGAAGTCGGCGATACGCTCCGCAGCATGTGCACTTTTAACGTCTTTATCTGTAATGACCGCACATATACGTGTGTTACGCATTATTACCCTCCAAAACCTCTATCGCCAGGGCAAAGCTGACGTTATCGGAAACAAAAACCTTGCCTATCTTCCTGGGTAATATAAACTTAATTTTACCATTATGAATTTTCTTATCATGTTCCATGGCCTTGATAATCCTGGCTATATCCAGTCTCGGCACGCCGACCGGCAATCCGGCTTCCATCAACAGGTTCTTGAGCCGCATAAGGTCTTTGGCCGGGAAGATACCGAGCTTGTTGGAAATCACAGCGGCCGTTACCATGCCTACAGCTACCGCCTGGCCGTGCTTCATCCTGTAATCCGAAGCGGATTCAAGAGCATGGCCTACCGTATGTCCGAAGTTCAGCGTGTTTCTCAGGCCTGTGTCCTTCTCGTCTTTCTCTACAATCCGTGCTTTGATCGTAGCGGACCTGACTATCACCTCTTCCAGTAGCGTATTATCAAAAGAGCGTACCCTGTCAAGGTTTTTCTCCAGCAAACTGAAAAATTCACAGTCCTGGATAACGGCATACTTGATCACCTCGGCCATACCGTTGCTGACCTCTAGTGGAGGGAGGCTATTCAGCGTATAGGTATCGGCTATGACGAGCATTGGCTGATGAAATACACCGATGTTATTCTTGATCGGCCCATGATCAACCGCCGTCTTGCCTCCGATGCTGCTGTCAACTTGCGCCAGCAGGGTCGTAGGGAGCGAAACCAGGGGCAGCCCGCGCATGTAGGTAGCGGCCACAAAACCCGCCAGGTCGCCGATTACACCTCCGCCAAGGGCAATCACTGGTGTGGACCTTTCAGCATGTACGCTCTGCATCCTTGCATAAAGCCTGGCGGCGGTATCCAGTGATTTCTGCTCTTCTCCTTCCGGCACCAACAGCACTGCGGGTTTAAACCCGCTTTTATCCAGGCCGCGTTTAAGCGAATCACCATGTAAATTGTCCACAACCGGGTTAGTGACGATGACGACCTTGTCGCCCGCCATCTTTTCCCTTAACCATGTACCCACGTGTCCGAGCAGGTCACGGCCTATACGTATCTCGTAGCCCCTGTTGCCAAGTTTGACCTTGACTATCCTCAACCTTTTACGCCAACCTTGTTTGATTTTGCCCCGGCACCAACCATCTTATAGATTTGCCGGCACGCATCTATTATATCTTTTAGTTCGCCTGGTGTAACTGTCTGACGCCCGTCTACAATTGCCTCCTGGGGGTTATAGTGCGCTTCGATCATCAGCCCGTCTGCTCCCGCTGCAACGGCCGCACAGCTCATACTGAAGATTAGGTCCCGGCGCCCGGTGGCATGGCTGGGGTCCACTATGACCGGCAGGTAAGTCTCTTTCTTAATGACGGGCACGGCGGCAAGGTCAAGCGTGTACCTTGTGAATTCTCTGCCCTTTCCAATGGGTACAATGCCGCGCTCGCACAGGATGATGTCTTTATTCCCCTCTGCGGCGATGTACTCAGCGAACGAGAGGAACTCTTCAATTCCTGCGCCGAAATGCCTTTTGAGCAGGACCGGCCTGTTCTTTTTTCCTGCCTTTGCAAGGAGGTCCTGGTTGTACATATTACGTGATCCGATCTGAAGGATATCCACGTATTCGGCGGCAAGGTCGACGTGGTCTTCGCCCCTGACCTCGGTGACTACCGGAAGGCCGAACTCTTTCCCCGCATCCCTCATCCATTTTAACGCCTGTTCCGCGCTTTTGCGGTCGGTGCCTCCGACTCCCTGGAATGAGTGTACGGAGCTCCTGGGTTTGAAGATTCCTCCCCTCAGTATATGCGCCCCTGCTTTTTTTACAGCTTCGGCTATCATGAATAATTGCTTCTTGTTTTCAACTGCGCATGGGCCTGCCATGAAGATCGGCTCCCCGTTCCCGATTTGTAAATTACCTATTTGTACGGGCTTGTGCGCACCGGCGCTTCCGTCGGCCGCGCGGGCATACTCACGGCTGATCAGTTTATACGGTGTCTCTATATTAACCACTTCTTTTACTCCTGGCATTATCGATAAATGATCGAAAGGCATTTTCCTTTCGTCGCCGACCAGACCGATAACTGTCCTAAAGTCCCCACGAGAGACATCCGCGCGCATCCCATACTGCTGTATCTCCTTTACGATACGCTTAATGTCTTCATTTGTTGCGTCCCTTTTCATAATCATCATTGCCTTGTACCTCCGTTTTATGTTTTTATAGGTATAAAAAAAGAACCCTCCTGCCTGGAGGGTTCTTTTAACTTCTTTCCTATTTAGTTACTTTTTAGATAGGTATAGTGCACTGCCCCCCAAGCTGAACGTCGGGCGTAAACCAATAAGCGTAGAAGTAATAGGAAGCGGTGCGATTTATCATATTGGATAATAGGTTACCATGAATGTGAAAGGGTGTCAAAGCCGGTGATTATATGCGGGATGTTGCTTGTCTGCCCGATGGACATTGCCGCCGTACATAAACTGGCCATAATTAATTCACATCCATGAACAACAAGTCTTGACAGTAGTTAAGAAACGAGTGATATACTTCGACGTACCTAATTAACCAAGCTACATACAATCGTAGATCGGGACCAGGCATGTGAGGCATGTGAAACAATTGGTGAGATAGACTCTCGCTGTTGGAATAGAACTGAATATCGGGGAGGTTGTATCATGGTTGATCATTACGATCAGAAGCCGTGGCTTAAGTTCTACGATAAGCACGTTCCTGCTAAGTTGACTTATCCTGAAAAACCATTCTGGGATGTGGTAGGGGAGGCCTTTTCCAAATTCCCAAATAGGAAAGCTCTGTATTACATGGGCACAGGTTTTACCTATCGTCAATTGGACATCATGTCCAACAAGTTCGCCAACTACCTGTTGAAGAACGGGGTGAGAAAGGGCGACGTCGTAGGGGTAAACCTGCCGAATTTGCCTGCCTATTATGTTGCTATGCTTGGAACGCTTAAGGCCGGCTGCGTGTTGTCCGGAGTTAGTCC
Source organism: Dehalococcoidia bacterium (assembly GCA_050014895.1). Lineage (GTDB taxonomy): Bacteria > Chloroflexota > Dehalococcoidia > GIF9 > UBA5629 > JAFGLP01. The sequence goes on along the minus strand of JBEKCL010000036.1, from coordinate 13,795 downwards.
CCTATTGTCGGCAGAGGAGTTGAAACACCAGCTGATAGATTCCGGGGCAAAGGTACTGGTGACGCTGGACGCACTTTTTCTGCCCAGGATTAAACCAATGGTGGCACAGACCCGGGTCAAACATGTCATCGCCACCAGCATCGGGGATTATCTTTCGCCCATTATGGCATTCATGGGCAAGCGAATGAAGAAATTCCCAACAGGAAAAATTGAACCCTTGCCCGGCATCAATGTATTAAGTTTCAAAGAATTGATGAAAACAATGCCTGCCGATCCCGTGCATGTTAAGGTATATATGGATGACACCTGCATAATGCAATATACGGGTGGCACCACCGGCCTGCCCAAAGGCGCCGAGCTTACACAGCGCAATATTATTTCTCAGATAACCCAAATAAATACCTGGCTGGATACCCCGATGGGCCAATATGTGGGGTTGACCGCATTTCCCCTGTTCCATATTGCTGGTTTGATTATAGCCATGGCCACGTTTTCCAAGGCGGTCACACTAATTGCCGTGCCCAACCCGCGTGACCAGAAGTTCATTATCTCCTGCATGAAGAAATACAAACCGAATATGGTGGGCAATGTGCCTACGGTTTTCCTGGAGTTGATGAAGCAACCGGAGTTCCGGGCGCTGGATTTCTCGAATATCAAGTATTTTGCCAGCGGTGCGGCCCCGTTCCCGGGAGAAAACATCAAAGAGTTCGAAAAAATTATCGGCGGGCCGAACCTGGTGGAAGTATACGGCCTGACCGAGACCAGTCCGATTATAACAGCGCTACCGCGCTACGGCGTTAAGAAGCCGGGCTCAGCGGGGATACCTTTCCCTGATACTGAGATCAAGATCGTAGACCCGGGCTCCGGCGCGGTTATGCCATTTGGAGAAGCGGGTGAGCTGATAGTTAAAGGCCCTCAGGTATTCACAAAAGGCTATTTTAAAAAGCCGGAGGAAACAGCTAACGCCTTGCGTGACGGCTGGTTTCACACAGGTGATATCGCAAAGATGGATGAAGATGGGTATTTCTTCATTGTTGATAGATTGAAGGACATGGTCAATGTCTCCGGTTTTAAAGTCTTCACGCGTGAGCTGGATGATGTGATCACTGAGCACCCGGATGTCTTCATGGGCGCCACAGTGGGTATCCCCGATCCCGAGAGGCCGGGTTCTGAAATTGTTGCTTCTGCTATTGTCCTGAAGCCGGGCATTGAGAAAAGCGATGCCGAGAAGACTAAGATTGTGGAGTACCTTAAGGGCAAGGTTGCGCCGTACAAGGTGCCTAAAAAAGTGGAATTCATGGACGAATTGCCTACCAGCGCGGTCGGCAAGGTGTTGAAGCGGGAACTGCGCAGCAAATTTAAGTCCGAAATTAAATAGAAGCCGGGAGGAAAGATGAATATACACCCTGCGCTGCATACGCCGCTATGCGATATGCTCGGAGTGGAATATCCGGTGATGCTTGCAGGAATGGGCACTGCCGGAGGATATACGCTGACAGCGGCAGTCTCAAATGCGGGTGGGTTGGGCATGCTGGGAGCCACATTCCTTGGTCCTGATAGGCTCCGTGAATGGATAAGGAAAACAAGGCAGCTTACCGATAAACCTTTCGGTGTTGATATTCTGCTGCCGTCGGCCATACCTAAGGATATAGACCTGACCAAGGTGAAGGACTTCATCCCAAAGGAGCATATCGAGTTTATCGAAAGGTTGAAGAAGGATCATGGCGTGGAAAAAGCCAAAATGTGGGAGTGGCCGATGTCCGAGGAGTTTGGCAGGAGCCAGTTCCGGGTGGTAATGGAGGAGAAGGTCCCATTCTTCGCACTAGGTCTCGGCACACCGGAGTGGCTGATACCCGAGGCCCATGAGGGCGGAATGAAAATTGTCTCGCTTTGCGGCAATGTGAAAAATGCCGTGCGTCTGAAGGAACGGGGGGCCGATATCATTATAGCCCAGGGTTATGATGCGGGAGGACATACCGGCAGGATAGGTACCTTTGCCCTGGTGCCGCAGGTTGTAGACGCCGTGAAGCCTACACCTGTTGTAGCTGCCGGTGGAATCGCAGATGGCAGGGGACTGGTGGCTGCGCTGGCGCTTGGGGCAATCGGTGGTTGGGTCGGGACGGCGTTCCTGGCAACACATGAATGTTTCGTGGACTTCATTGAGCTCGGGATGCTGGACCAACGGATGATAGATGCCTACCAGAGAAAACTCATCGAAAATGACGAAGAAGCGGAACAGATAACGCGTATTTACAGCGGCAAAACCACAAGGGCATTCAAGAACAAGTTGAATGAAATCTGGGACAAATCGGGACTTAAGACATTGCCTATGCCGTTACAGAGCCTTGTTATAGGTGATTTCGTGCAGGGCATGATGGAAAAGGGAGAGCCTGAATACTTCCCGATGTTTGCCGGGCAGATAACAGGCATGATTAAAAAGGTACGCAGCACAAAAGAGGTAATGGACGATATTGTCGGGGGGGCGGTGAAGATATTGGGAGAAGGACTGCCGGGCCTTGTGAAGACCGCATGAGGCAGCCTGCCGAAAAAAGAATAATTGGAATAATGGAGATAAATAAATAAGATGCTGCTATTCGATCCGTTGGAGAAGTGGGCCAGGGAGATTCCTGAAAAAGAGGCGCTTGTCTATAAGGGCTCAAGGGTCAATTATGCTGAATACAATCGTCAGACCGACAGGGTCGCCAGGGGACTGTTGTCGTTCGGTGTAAAACGTGGGGATAAGGTGGCAATCTGGATGCCCAACCGTCCGGAATACAACTATTGCTATCTGGCCTGTGCAAAGGTGGGCGCCGTAGCCGTGCCCATCTCAATACGCTTCACAGCGCCGGAAGCCCAGTTCATCATTCACCACTCTGATGCATGTGCGCTGCTGATGGACCATGCTTTTGGTTTCCTAAATTATGTGGACATAATAAATTCAATCCGGGCTGATATAGGCAAAGTGAAACACATCGCGGTCCTGGGTGAAAAGCAGCAGGCGGATAAGATCAAGGGCGCTATCAGTTTTGATAATTTCCTTAATACCGGTGAGGACTATGCAGCCAAGCTGGAGCAGCGTAAGAAAGAAGTCCGTCAGGAAGATACCGTGCTAATGCTCTTCACTTCCGGAACGACGGGCAGGCCAAAGTCACCCGAGCTTACACACGACAATATAACGAGCTTCTTAAAATATAATACTGAATTCACGGGACTGAACAGCAGCGACCGTGCCCTCATGGACCTGCCCAATAACCATGCCGGAGGCTCGACAATGGCCATACCGGGTATGTTGTATGTTGGCGGCACGCTTGTTATACATGACGGGTTTGTCCCTTTGGACGTGCTCAAGACCATTCATGAAGAGAAGATCACCTATGTCGGCCAGGTGCCTACGCAGTACATACTGATGCTGATGCAGCCGGACTTTGGCAACTATGACATGTCCAGTCTGAGGCTAGCCGTTGCAGGCGCTGCGCCCGTGCCGCCTGAGCTGGTTTACCAGGTCAAAGAAAAGATGGGAGTTACACTGACTGTAGGATATGGTCTGACTGAATCCACGGCATTAATAACTTTCACCCGCAAGGATGATCCGATAGACAAGATTGCTACAACCATAGGTATGCCGCTGCCGGGAGTGGAGATAAAGATTAAGGACGATCATGGGAATGAGCTTCCGAGGGGTGAGACCGGTGAAATCTGTATCGGCGGCAGGACTGTAATGAAAGGGTACTATAATGCGCCGGATTTGACTGCGCAGGCCATCGCCAAAGACGGGTTCCTGAATTCGCAGGATATCGGCTTCATCGATAACGAGGGATATCTGCATATACTTGGACGGAAGAGAGAGATGTACATACGTGGTGGAGAAAATGTTTTCCCACCTGAGATTGAGGATGTGCTATACAAGCATCCCAAGGTTATGCTGGCCGCCGTGCTGGGGTATCCTGATCCTGTACTTGGTGAGAAAGGGCGGGCTTACATTGTTCCCAAGTCCGGCATGCAGGTTACCGAAAAGGAAATAAGGGAGTTTTCAAAACAGCACCTGGCCAAGTATAAAGTGCCGGATGCGGTTATTTTCCGGGACAGCCTGCCGTTGACTCCGCTAGGGAAGGTCCACAAATTTGTGTTATATGAAGAAATCAAGAAGGAGTTCGGCAAATAGCGGCTGAAAGCAAAGGGAACGTAATTTCCTCGTGCGCGGCCAATTACAGGGTTATTGACGGGAACAATACCGTTAAAACATTAAGTAAATAGTCGAGGAGCTGCCCGATGTCACAAGATGAGCTCATACTTGAGAAGAAAGACGCAATTGCGATAGTGACTTTTAACCGTCCACGGCAGATGAATGCAATATCTAATGAGATGAACCGTATCATTTTCCCCAAAATACTGAAAGAAGTAAATGAGGATAAAGCGGTGCGGGTTGTTGTTATTACCGGCACGGGAGACAGTTTCTGTGCCGGCGCCGATGTGGGACAGTTGGGCCAGGCTGCTCTGGAAGGAAAACTGCAGGACATACTGGAACCGGGGGGAATACCCATCGGGGGTGATTGGGTATTGCCGCTCTATAACCTGGGTAAACCGGTCATAGCGGCTGTAAACGGGGTGGCGGCCGGGGGTGGTATCTCCGTCGCTTTACTTTGTGATATCAGGATTGCTTCGGAAAAGGCGGCTTTCAACATGGCCTTCGTGCGCAGGGGCCTGGCGCCGGACACCGGAAGCTCATATATCATGCCTCGCCTGATCGGGCAGGCAAGGACCTTCGAATACCTTTACACCGGGGCCGTGGTGGGCGCACTCGAAGCCCTTGATATCGGGCTGGTGAACAAGGTCGTGCCGCATGAGAAATTGATGGAGGAAAGCCTGTCGCTGGCAGCCAGGATCGCCAAAAACCCGCCTCTGGCGCTGGCCCAGACTAAAAAAGTGATACATCAGTCCATGCACAATACACCGGAACAACAGCTTTATTTTGAAACTTACGCACAGAAATTCCTTTTTGCAACGGAGGATTTCAAGGAAGGGATGATGGCGTTATTTCAAAAACGCGATCCGCATTTCAAGGGTAAGTAACCCCTAAAATATGATTTACTTGGAGGAATATGTTGAAGGATTTTGATGCAGTTGTAATTGGAGCGGGGTTGGGAGGAATTTCCGCAGCCACTTCGCTGGCAGAGGCCGGTAAAAAGGTGCTTCTCATGGAGAAGCACAATGTGCCGGGCGGCTATGCATCTTCATTTTTAAGGGGCAGGTTCGAATTCGAGGTCGCTCTCCACGCCCTTTCGGGATTGGGAAGAGAAGAAGACCAGGGGCCGATTTGGAAGCTGCTTAAACATAACGAAGTGGCCGGGAGAACCGACTTCCTGTATATACCGGAGTTTTTTAGAGCGTATTATCCGGATTTTGATATCACTCTTCCTATCGGACGCGAGAAATATACGGACGTCCTATGCAGGCAATTCCCCAAAGAGACCGACGGCCTGAAGAAATTCATTGACATTATGTGGGAGTTTGCTGACCAGGCGCTGAAAGCCAACCGCATCGGAATGAAAGCTGTTATGCAAGATGCGGCGTCTTTCAACACATTGATGACCTATTACGGCAAGACACTTTCACAGGTGCTTAATCCCCTGATTGCTGATGAGAAAGCGCGTGCAGTGATAGGGCAAACATGGGGATACTATTGCCTGCCGCCTTCAAAGCTTTCGTTTCTAATTCACTGTCTAGGCACCGTTTCCTATGTGAGGTTTGGACCATCCCATATCAAGGGAACGTCGCAACGCCTGTCACAGGGCTTTATCGACATTTTCGAAGGACATGGCGGACAGACCTGGTTTAATAATGGAGCCAAACGTATCCTGACTTCAGGTGGAAGGATAAAAGGCGTAGTGGCAGATGATGGAACGGAGATAGCGACACCCTATGTGATTTGCAACGCCAATCCGGTTTCCGTTGCCTTGCAGTTGCTGGGCAGAGATAAAGTACCCGCTTGGTTCCTGGACAGGATTGGGGCCTGGAGCCCGGGCGCTTCAACTGTCAATGTCTATGCCGGGCTGGACTGCGATAGCAAAGACATAGGGCTGACCGTGCATGAGAATTTCATCAGCACCAGTTATGACCTTGAACACCAGTATGAAAGCATGAAGAACTCCGTGGATTTTGAGCCGGACGGCGTAGCGCTGACATCTTACAGCCTTGCTGACAAGACGGTAGCCCCGCCGGGCGCCAGTTCCATAGTGATCACTGCCATCGCCTATGCAGAACCCTGGCTCAAGCTTAAACCCGCAGAATATCACGAGGCCAAACAGCGTTTGGCCGGGAAAATGATCAAGCTGGCGGATAAGGTGGCTCCCGGCTTCAGCCGGCATATCGAGGTGGTCGATGTTGCAACTCCTCTTACCAACATGCGTTACACCAACAACCCGGGAGGCAGCATTATAGGATTCGATGAAAACTTCACGGGCACTGCTATGGACCACTTGCCCATGAAGGGCCCGGTCGAGGGCCTGTATTTTGCGGGCGCCTGGGTCAATATCGGCGGTGGCTTCGAACCATGTATGGCTTCCGGGGCTCTGGCGGCGCGTAGTGTGCTTAATGATATGGAGAGAGGCAGTTGGGAAGCCGGGACTCTTGATAGACTCAAGGAACAGGTTGCGAAACAGATACCCGGCGCCCACGAGTTGAAGGACCCTTTTCCTGCAGCAGGTAAGACAGTAGAAGCCTGGCATCCCGGTCATCTATCTTTGAAAGTGCAGGAAATAACCGGGGAGACAGCCAGCGCTAAAACGCTTCGTCTTGTCTCAGATGATGGCAAACTACCATTTTTCCGTGCCGGGCAGTATGTCAATCTTTTTGTAAAGGCGGGCAAGACGCTTACTTCGCGCCCATACAGTATCGCCTCCGAGCCGGGTAAATCCCATATTGACCTGACTGTGAGGCGCGTAGAAAAAGGATTTGTTTCCCGATACCTTTTAAATAAGGTGAAGGAAGGAGATAAGTTTGAGTCTACTTCTCCTAACGGGAATTTTTATTATGAGCCGTTGATAGATACTGACCACCTTGTTTTCCTGGCAGGGGGAAGCGGCATAACTCCATTCATGTCTATCATAAGACAGGCTGCAGCCAGCAAACAGGCGCTCAAGATACATCTTCTATACGGCAGCCGCAAGCCGGGTGACATCATATTCAAGAAGGAGCTTGACCGGATAGCCGACAGGGACCGGAACATCAGGGTGGATTACGTGATAAGCGAACCGCCCGCCGGATGGGAAGGACACACCGGTTTTCTGGATGCAAAGATGCTCTCGAAGCTGGTCGGTGACGTGAAGGGTAAAACATTCTTTATATGCGGACCTGCCCCGATGTACGCCTTGTGTGAGCCTGCCCTGAAATCGCTGGGTATACCGGCGCGCCGAATCAAGAAAGAGGTTTATGGACCGCTCTGTAATGTTACGGACGAACCGGGCTGGCCTAAGGGTGTAGATACAGACAGTCAGTTTATTGTGGTCGAGGAGAGGACAGGCCGGGAGATCAAAGCAAAAGCTTCGGAGCCCCTTATGGTTTCGCTGGAAAGACATGGGATAGTGATACCTGCTGTCTGTAGATCGGGTGAGTGCACCGCCTGCCGGACCAGGCTTGTCTCGGGCAAGGTGTTCATACCTGAGCGGGTACACAGGCGTCAGGCCGATCTTAAAAGCGGGTATATTCATCCCTGCATGACCTATCCTTTAGACGATTTACACATAAGAATTTAACTACCGTGTTGCCGGAAGGGAGTAAATGACATGGAGATTCAAGCTGCGCAAGAGCTATGCAACAGGTGGCTTCCCGCCTGGACGGGAAACTGCCCGGACAAGTTGATAGAGTTCTATGCTGCGGACGCTTTCTACAGCGACCCGGTGCGCAGAGAAGGACTTCGCGGCCATGCACAGATATTGCCCTATTTTGAACGCTTGCTGGCGCAGAACCCGCAGTGGAAATGGGAAGCTGTAGAGCTATTTCCCACGGATAAGGGTTTCACCGGGAAATGGAAGGCCACGATACCGGCAGGCAATACTACAGTCATCGAGTACGGTGTGGACATTGTAGAAGTAGCAGATGGCAAGATCACAAGAAATGAGGTGTATTTCGACCGGGTGGCCCTGTTAAAGGCGGTTGGCACTAAATAACAATAAGAACGATAATAATTATGGTAGCTACAAGGAGGTAGATATGACAACGAGAACTCAGGAGCTGATGTTCAAAACGCCGATCAAGGCGCAGCAAGTGGCGCTGGTGGAATTGAGTGAAGATGCGAGGGCACACCGTCCCGGTTTTGTGTGGACGCTGGACCTGGAGCGTGCCAGGCTGGTTACAGAATCTTATAAAAAGACTGAAGGCGAACCTGTGCCCATGCGCCGTGCCAAAGCGCTGGCGCATATCCTGGATAACATGACGATCTACATCCGGCAGGGTGAGATGATAGTGGGCAACTACGCGTCAAATTCCGACTCTGTCCCCTTCTACCCGGAGCTCGCCTGGAAATGGATTGCCCGTGAGACAGCTCCCGGCCAGATTTACGCAAGTATGCTGACCGACGAAGGCCGCAAGGAATTAAAGGAAATCGGGAGTTACTGGGGGGACCATTCGATCCACCACCGGGCAAAAAAGTACCTGACTTCCGAACTGGCGGAGCAATTCTGGATCTTCAACTGGGAATCCGCTACTCCTAACTATGAGAAGATACTTTCCATCGGACTGAGAGGGATCATGGAGGAAACCAAAGCCCGGCTGAATAAACTGAACAATGATTATGATGCCGAGAAATTAAACGGTCTCGACTTCGTACGCAAAAAGGATTTCCTGGAGAGCGCCATTATCACGCTGGAAGCTGTAGTAAGATGGAGCAAACGCTACGCGGTGATGGCCGCGGACATGGCAAAAAAGGAAAGCGACGTGCTTCGCAAGGCGGAACTTATGCAGATTGCAGAGGTCTGTGCACGTGTTCCAGAACATCCTGCGAGGACGCTGTTTGAAGCTATACAGAGCTACTGGCTGGTACACCTCGTTATCAATTTTATTGAGTTGCCCCAGGTGGGTTCTGGCATCAGGTTCGATGTGGTGTTCAATCCGTATTACGAGAAGGACCTGGTATCCGGCGCAATGACCCGTGAAAAGGCACAGGAACTGGTGGAATTCCTCTTCGTAAAATTCCAGGAGACAGGATTCCTGCATGCCCCGATCTGGTCCGGGTTCGGCGGAGGAGCGCTGGGATTTCAGACAGTGACCATTGGCGGAGTCGACTCACGCGGACGCGATGTCACCAATGAGATGAGCATGATCATCCTCGATGCCACCAAATCCGTCAGGGCGATAGTCCCGCCGCTGGCTCTCAGGTGGCATGATGGAATACCGAAGAAGCTGGTTGACAAAGCCATCGAGTGCCTTGCTTCCGGTATGCCGCAACCGGCGATCTTCAACGACAAGGTGGTAATTTTAAGGCTGGTCAACCTCGGGTGCCCGCTTGAGGATGCCCGGACATATTCAATAAACAATTGCATGGTCCCGACCATACCCGGCAAGAATTTCAGCCATATATCCGCCTGGGCGAGCGGCGTGCCGGTGCCCCTCTGTCTCAACCAGGCTATGGGCATAGACCCGCTGGCAATTTATAAAAAGGCTGGGAAAACAACAATCGATCCGAACAAGCTAGGCTCGATGGAAGAGCTGCTGGAAGCTTTTGTGGAAAACTACAAGCTGATTATCCACCGGCTGGTGAAAATCGGCAATATCGCTGATGCGCTGTACCGTGAGTGGGTGCCGCGTCCATTCCTATCGACCATTATCGATGATTGCATCGAAAGGGCACAGGATGTTCGTGATTGGAACTATACGCCTGACTACCGCGATGTAACCATCTTCGGTCTTAATACGGTTGCCGACTCGCTGGCTGCCGTAAAGAAAGTTGTATTCGACGATAAGAAAGTCAGTATGGCCAAGCTGGTCGAAGCTTTAAAGGCTAATTGGGAAGGCCACGAAGATATAAGGCAGATGTGCCTGAAGGCCCCCAAGTTCGGCAACGATGATGACTATGTCGATCTGGTCTCCCGTGAAGTCGGCCGCAGGATCAGCGAAGAGACCAATAAATGCAAAACCAACTGGGGAACCGGAGTTAACTGTGACGGTACAGCGGCCACGGCATGGTGGAGCTTCGGCCGCGTATGCTGTGCCACTCCTGACGGCAGGAAGTCCGGAGACCCGTACAACGATGGTTCCATATCGCCGATGGCCGGCATGGATAAAAAGGGCCCCACGGCGTCACTGAAGTCGGTTGCCAAGGTCGATCCTTTGATCACCTGGAACCAGCTGTTCAACCAGACCTTCATGCCCCAGTACCTTGTTGGCCGCAATGCAGAACTTTTTGCGCAATATCTGAAAACCTTTGCCGACCTGGGTATACATCATATTCAATTCAGCACGGTCGGAAGAGAGGTGCTTGAAGATGCCCAGTCGCACCCGGAGAAATACCCGACTCTGATGGTCAGGGTAGCCGGGTTTGCAGCTTATTTCATCGACCTTGACAGGAAGATACAGGACTCGATTATTGCCCGCACTCCCCAGTGTCTCTGATACCTGTGAGCAATGCATGAACGATGTTGCAGGTAAAAGGAGCAGTGAGGACGAGGGGTTAATATTCAGTACACAGCGCTATAGCATACACGATGGGCCGGGGATCAGGACTACTGTTTTTTTCAAGGGCTGTCCTTTGAGATGCAGATGGTGCTCGAACCCCGAGTCCATCAATCCATATCCGGAGCTTATTTTCAGGGCGGCGCGCTGCGATGGGTGTGGCCGGTGCATACCGGTATGCGCCCCGTCGGCTATCAGTAAAGGGGAGGGCTGCATTCAATTAGACAGGCAGAAGTGCGACAGGTGCCTGAAATGTATCGACGCATGTTATACGGAAGCGCTTGAGCCAACGGGCAGATATTACAACCTCACGGAAGTTCTCGCCGAGTGCTTGAAAGACGAGCCGTTTTACCATAATTCGCAGGGAGGAGTAACCCTTTCCGGTGGTGAGCCGTTAAACCAGCCTGCTTTCGCAACTAATTTGCTCAAGGCCTGCAAGGAACATGGCCTTCATACTACACTGGATACCAGTGGTCAAGTTAAATGGGAAGTATTTGAGCCTGCCCTGTCCTATACCGACCTGGTGCTTTACGATATTAAGCACATGGACCCCGAAGCGCACCGTGAAGGGACAGGCATCACAAATGAATTAATCCTGGAAAATTTGCAGTGTATCGTTTCAGGTAAAAATAACCGTGTCTGGATCAGGGTCCCGGTTATCACAGGTTTCAATGACAGCCCGGAAAATATAGAAAAAGTAGCTGACATAGCATCAAGGCTAAAGGTGGAAAAAGTGTCTCTACTGGCTTACCACGAATGGGGAAGAACCAAGTACGAGGCTTTAGACCGGGAATATACGCTGCAGGATACGGCATCCCCTTCCAAAGAAACGATGGAGTCGCTGGCCAAGATAGTTGTAAATAAAGGGATTGAGGCAACTATCGATTACTAGGGACATCATTGGGCTGATGTGTGTTCAGGAGCGACTATACATAAAATACAATCATTGCTTGGACATGCGAATTTAACGCACACCGAACGGTACACGCTGCATACAGATAAGCATCTGAAAAAAGCAATCGAGCTTTTAGATCAGGAAGGAAATACTCCTGATGTGTCGAGTCATTTAGAGCCGCAGCATTATTCTGAAGATCAGTCGATAGTTGTTATTAAGCCTATGTACAAAGATGAAGCTGGCCAGCTTAGCACTGCAACGCCAGTCTATTTTGCTCAGTTTGTCATATCAAATGAAGGCAAAGAACCAGCTATGCAACTCGAAATCGGATTATTTGATAGTAATAAGAATCGATTACAGGGTCGCCGTGATCCTGTCTTGATGATTGGCGATAAGATTGTTTGGAGGCCAAATTTACGCAGAACTGACGGCAATTATTTTGTGATTTGCCAGTATAAAAAAGCACTATCTGAATCTCAATCAGAAATTTGGTATCAATCCTGGTTGCCTTTTAGAGAAAACTGAGGGTATATAAAGCCAAATAACGGAAAATTGTTACAATTACATACGGAAATTTCTACAATTATACGTATTTATATTCACTAAAATGGCGAAAATTGTAACATGGAATCCATTTAACAATAGAGAAATAACAATTTTCTGAGAAAATGAAACGTTTATTTTTAGGTAAAAATGGGTAAAATGTGGATATTTGAATATCCGTTATGAAGAAGGCGCAAAAAACGGTCGCTCAAAATTCAAACTCCTTTTCATAACAGGATTCAACTTGGTGGCTGTCGCTGGGCCGTCCGGCTCGGCTGTTCAGCTCAGTTTGACGCGCTCAGCGAGCCGCCAGGTCCATCTCTCTTCAGAGCCCATTATGCAGCCCTTTGATTTCGGCTTGCTTGTAAGTGCCGGCTCAGGCCATTTGGCGCATCCTAACCATTTTAATTGTCAAAGGCGGTCGATGGTAAAGACATGCAGCATACGGCAAGCAATAAGCGTCCAACGGCGGATTGAGGGCCCTGAGCCGGGTGGATGGACGTGGCCCTAGATCCTCGAGACGACGTACTCAACCAAACCGCGCGCCGAAGTCCAGGCGCTACGGAGGGTCGCAGAAAATCCGTGAATGGGGAGGAGACTGTGCCACCATCCCTCGCGCACTCCATAGTAACGCACGGTAATAAACGCTGCCGCAGCGACCGCCATCAGCAGCAGGCCAGCGCCGATCCAGCGCAGACGGACCTCGATTGCCTCGCGGCGCATGATCCGCGCCTTGCCCACATTTGAGGCGAAGGTCGTCCAACCCCTGTCATCGTCCGCCGACTGCCCTCCGGTGTTATGTGCCTGTAGAAAACGCGCAGTCCATTCCTGCGGGTCGAGGCCGACGGCGTCGGCGTATCCGCGGACGATCCCTTTGCTCAGGATGCCCCCCGGAAGCAGGCGGAACTTCTCCTGCTCCAGCGCAATCAGATGACGTTGGCTGATCTTAGTGACCGCCGAAATGTCTTCCAGCGCAAAGCCGCGTTCTAAGCGTTCCTTGCGCAGGTCTTCTCCAAAATTTCCCATCGGCGACCAGACGCGGGTCAAAGACCCGTGCGGGAATTTCACCTTCACAATAAACCGGCTTTGACCTCGGGTCAAAACGATTCCTTGCCAAACCCCTCTCTTTTTTAGGGTTGGAACACACTTTTGTAACAGGGCCAAATCGGAACTGCCGCTCTCGCCGCTGCTCCATCCCGCCCGCTCACGGCTGTTACCCTTAGGGCAGGCATTTTGGCGCTGTTTGCGTCCTTAACCCACGCTCGAACATGAATAAGCTCATCTTTGCCAACCTTCTGCACCGTCCCATGCGCTCGGTCATCAGCGTGCTGGCAGTGGCCATTGAAGTCATCATGATTCTGTCCGTTGTTGGCATCTTCATGGGCATGCTCGACAGCCAGAAAGAGCGCACCAACGGCATCGGCGCCGATCTGATGTTGTTGCCGTCGAATGCCAGCATGTTCAATGGGTTGGGAAGCCCGTCAATGCCCGTCAGGGACGAGGAAGTGTTGCTGAAGCTGCCTCATGTCAAGGTGGTTTCGCCGGCCATCGAGAAGATCACCACTAGCGGCAGCGTGGAGATACTCTACGGGATCGATTACGACAGTTTCGACACGCTCAAGCCGTTCATTTTTCTCAGCGGCGGCCCTTTCAAGGGGCCGTACGACGCCATCATCGATGACGTGTTCGCCG
>JBEKCL010000035.1:0-20461 GCA_050014895.1 Dehalococcoidia bacterium | reverse complement strand
TCACAGCTTTCACATTATGAATTATGTTCTTGTCATGGAAATATTCGGTCCCGGGCATATTTAAATCCGTGCCATGGTCCGGTTCAGTCTGGGCAGCGCAACTCATGATACTGGCATCCTTACAATGAACAAATGGGACAATAAAGTGATCAATAAGTCTCTTATTGCCAGTTATCTGTGCCAATAGGGCAACGTAAGCACTAGTAAATATAGAAGCTGCTAATCCTTGACTACCGTAGCACAGTTCTTCACTAAATATATGTGTAGCAAGTCCATCCAATTCCATGCCACCATATTCTTTTGAAAGCATAGCCAGATGATATCCGTTTTCATACATTTTCTTCATAGTTTGCCAGTAGATTGATCCTTTTTTAATAACGTCTTCCGCTGGCATTTGATCGAGAGCCATACCCGCAGGATGCAAAACCTCACTAGCAAACTTGCGAGTCTCCTGCTTCAAATGTGTATGAAATTCAGACAAATTCAGATCCAATTCAGTATATCTCACCTTAACCTCCTTTAAATAGTTCGCTATTTTATTACTAAATGGTATTCTTGTCAAGTATTTCTATGAATTTTCAATTTATGCGCTAAGCAAATATTATTTACAAATACACGATACATACCATTTATTATATATGCCGCTACAATATTTTCAGATATATTTTACAGATTCTATCCAGATCATTTATATAAAAGATACACTATATAATGATAATTAATACCTATATGTTCTCTATATTTATCCTCTACTCGAAAACTGGCCAGACGAAAACTGGACCTTACCTTATTACCGTCGACGAGGCCAGAAACACCGACAAACCCGCGCTAAGCTGGCGCATTACGCCTCAATAAATGGATGGTTCAGGTCTTTGACTCTAGCCAGGACGAAACACCCGGTTAAAGCACCAATCGCAAATTCATCGTGATTAGATGAACAAAAGCCTGATTTGTGTGATGTTATTTTAGAGAAAACTCGGCTCCTTTTGCTTGAGCGCATGCCCTGCAGGGTGGGCCGGTCTATACATTTGCCACAATGAAATTCCCAACAATGTCAAAATCACTCAGTGATCGTGCATCATAAGGCCTCTGCACTAACTCTCATTGAAGATCGCACTGAGTCTGCGATAGGCTACTTCCGGGTTCCAAATAACTGCTTAGCCGTGTCTTCAAGTGCTTTCACAGCCATTGCAATAACCTCTTTATTTTGGACTTTGTGAAGTTGCTGCATTTCATCTGAATGTTTTCGCCATCTCTCCATCGCCTCGCTGAACTTCTGCTTAAGCGCAACCTGTTCCCCTTCGACCTGTTGTAGTTTTTGCTTCAGCAGTGCATTTTCCTCCCGTAAGCCAGGCAATGCAGCAGCTTCCAACTTAACTAGAGTAAGTTCTCCTTCAAGACGCTGCAGATGTTGCAATCTTTGCTTTAGCATGGCGTTTTCCTCTTGAAGACTAACGAGCTTTCTCTCGTAATCCTTGCGAATGGCGCCCAAGGCTGCGGGAATGTCGTGACGCTGGGCTAGGTGCCACTTCATCCCGCTTTCAGTTCTAAAGGCTGAGTGACACAGTGAACATTTATACGGTCGGTCAAGCATTGATCTCCCCCTAAACGCGCGTATCGCGCGTGTGCGCGAGGCACGCTACTTCGATCAGTCATTGTTGGATGGTCTTGTGGCTTTCATAATTGTCTCCTTCTTAGAGTAATTGTCCCAGGTATCATAAATGTCTGCGCATTACTTTTTTGTCGCACCAATAAAAAAGCGGCGAAGCAAACACCAGAATCTTATTCTGGCAGTTGCCTCACCGCTCTCTCTTTCTCTCACGAGCGCTGACCAACTTGAACTGTTTAATTGTCAGTTTCTATTTTTGCTACACCGACGACATTTGTCAAGCTCTAGCGAAACTGTATAGTATGCTGCATTGTTTAATTACAATGATCATATACGCATCTTTACTTATACCGGCGCATCAGCTATAATTTAAAGCTGAAAGGAGGCAAGCGGCCTCCGCCTTTTATTCGGTATGAATGGGGTTCAGGTGGTCGACGGTTCAAATCCGTCCACCCCGACCACTTTAAAGCTTCTTGTAAGTTCCAGAACTTTGAATTTTCCTGCATTCATCTTCTATATAATATATTTCGGCAAATATTCCCACAGTGTCGCCGGGTAATCTGATAGAAATCATTTGACTAACATTTCGAATAGAAAATCCCTCACCTTGTTTATATATTATTGCAACCACAAGCCACAGATGTAATAATGTGTACAAGCATGTGGGATGGGTTTTATAGAAGGGGCATTTTGAAATTATCTCCGTATTACAAATAGCTATGGTGTATGTTTCAGTGTTGGGACGTGGAGCATCATATGAAAACCAGGCATTTTAACGACCCGATTGAACGCAATATAGCGATGGAACTGGTGAGGGTCACGGAAGCAGCTGCGCTTGCCGCTGCCCGTTTCCTGGGACGGGGTGATAAGAGACAAGTGGATGAGGCGGCTGTGACCGCCATGCGGTATGTATTAGGCTATGTCCGTATGGATGGAATCATCATCATCGGTGAAGGGGAAAAAGACCACGCACCCATGTTATATATAGGGGAACATATCGGAGATGGATCGTATTTGAAAGTTGATGTCGCTGTCGATCCTATCGATGGAACTAACCTTGTCGCCAGAGGCCTGCCTGGAGCTATCTCAGTTGTAGCTCTTTCGGCCAGAGGCACAATGAATTGTCCCAGAGAGTTCTTTTACATGAACAAAATTGCCACAGGACCTGAAGCCAAGGATTGTATAGATATCAATGCACCGGTACTGATTAATTTAAAGAACATTGCAAAGGCCAAGAAAAGAAAGATCTCCGAACTTACCGTAGTAGTTCTGGACAGGCCGCGCCACGAACAGTTACTGGAAGATATCAGAACCGCAGGAGCAAGGGTCAAACTGATTTCAGAGGGCGATGTGGCTGCTAGCATTGAAGCAGCACTGCCCGATAGAGAGGTTGACGTGTTAATGGGAATCGGAGGCACACCCGAAGGAGTCCTCTCTGCTGCGGCTTTGCATTGCATAGGGGGTGCCATCCAATGCAAAGCCTGGCCACGCGATGATAAAGAAAGAAAGCATGCCAAAGCTGCAGGAATTGATATTGACAAGGTTTATAGAACGGAGGACTTGATAAATAGCGACGATGTATTTTTTGCTGCCACCGGCGTAAGCAGCGGCGAATTTTTAAAAGGAGTCCGTTATTTCCGTGGAGGAGCATATACGCAGTCATTAGCCATGCGGGGACGTTCGGGCACTGTCCGTTGGGTTGATGCCCTGCATAACTTCGACCGATTGGACAAGCTCAGCTTTTTTGACATACATTAATAAGGTAAATCATGGCCGGAAAATTAAAAATGGAGGCAGGCAGAAATGACACATGCACGACCGAATACTGCTTATTTTAAAGTCCAGATTACTCTTGCTGAAGAAGATCAAAGCAAGGCAACAGAGCAAGCATTGGTAATTAAAAGGAAAATTGAAGCCCTTCTAAAAAATGAAAAACTGGATCTCTATGAGGTGGTACTGGACAGCGTCCAAAAAAGCCGGTGACCTAATTGCGTAAGTTACACGCCTGCAAGCAAATATCAAACTAACATTTTGCAGCTATAATTGTTCTAATTCCCTCCAAGGGATAAACCTTTTGGCAGATTTATGCGTTTATAGTGTATATGTTACTAAAATCTTCACTACTACCGATATAAGGACTATAAACGATGCGAAACTTCTTGATTATTCTTCTTATCGCAGCCGCCGTCTTTGCCGGCCTCACGATTTCAATTAAATGTTTTGAGGTTTTCGATGTCTCTATGCTGCCTACTTATAAGGAAGGGGATTATATTATCGTCAACAGGATAGCCTATCTAATCGACAAACCAAAGCAAGGAGATATTGTGGCCCTATATGCCCCAGGAGAAGAATGCCAATCTGGATTCGACCGTTATTTCAACCCTTGTTGCGCCCAGTATCTTAAGCGCGTGATTGCAACACCGGGTGACACAGTCAGAATAGAAAACCAACAAGTATTTATAAATGGCAAACCGATAAGCGAGCCCTACATTAAGGAAGCGCCAGACTATACTTTGCCGGAGCAACAAATCCCAGACGGTAAATATTTTGTGTTGGGCGATAACAGAAATAGCAGCTACGATTCGCATGAGGGCTGGCTGGTTGATCAAGAAAATATTTCCGGATTGGTATGTTTCCGCTACTGGTCGTCAGAATACCCTGACATACACTACACTGCGATCCCGTTATTCGTAATTATCTTCGGCATTTTTTCAGCCGAAGCTATCTCTGGAAGTAATAAAAAGAACAAGCTCAATCGGAAAATGTTAGCACAGCGGAATATCGGTCCCAGATAACCTTCAGAACTGTACTCCCCTTGAGGACATCGAGCTTACTTAATTCTAAGTAAATACCGAACTCGGCATTAACGAGTGACGCTCAGCCTTGGGGGACAGCTTCCTCCGAGGCTCCACAGGTACTTCCCATCTTTATACAATTCCAAGTAGTAATCCCGTGTACTGTTCTCCTGCGTCGCATATAGTGGAGAAAATTCTATTTCCTGAATAGCACTCGTGCCCCCGTAATTGAACGTTATCTCGCCCATCGATTCGTCATTCAAACCGACTGTATCCCTTTTCACATAAAGGACATATTGTCCCTCATTCCCGCCCGTTAGCGTGATGCCGGTAGATATAAGCTGTCCCACCCTGGCATAAGTAACGGCATTCCCACCTGCATACCATCCGATGAAGCCTATATTCAGCGGACCAACTACCGGTCGTGGAGAGGCCACCAAACGCGGCGGGTAGGTATTTGGCATAGACCACACCTGCTCACCATTTTCGGTCAGATCAAGCCAGTAGCCACGTGTATTAGATTCACCTATCGCATATGCGGGTGAAAACGATATCTCCTGAGCAGTTGAAACACCATCATATGTAAAAGACGATTGATTCAGTATTTCATCATGCCCGTCGCTAATTTCTCTCCACATCCTCATAATGTATTGTCCGGCATGACCACCCTTGAGTGTTACTTTTGCCGTTGTCTTCTGGCCCACATTTACGACTTCAACATTTTCATCATCCGCATACCATCCGTCAAAGCCAAGCATAAAAAACTTCTGCTCATCGCCTATTCCATTTATAGACGGTCCCGATAAATGCTGAGGATAAGCAACCGGTATGACTTTCACCGTCAGGCTGGCCATCACTGAACTGCTATTATTCATCGCCACCAACCTGTATTCAGCCGTATCTATCGGCGATATTAGGCACGTCCCAATAGGACTAACCTCACCGATACCCTGGTCAATCCCAACATACGTAGCGCCAGATACGTCCCAACTCAGCCGGGTTGATTCTTCGGCGGGGATGGTTGAGCGCTCCACAGTAAATGAATTAATCTTTGGCGGAGGCTTCTTTACAGCGGGTTTTGCTGTTGAAACAACTACATTGCCCCTGATTACCTGGGAAATTGATGAAGGGTCATTAATATAATCAATGTCATTAAAAAGAAAGGTAATAGCATATTCCTCAGAAGTATCTACTGCGCTCAATTCAGACAGGATGAAACCACCTACCTGCGGCTCCACAACCTGCCATTTACCGGTGATGTATTTCTCAATCAAGAAGGCATGCCGATTATCAGACCTGCTCTGGCCGATGGCCACATAAACATCCGCCGAGGGTACACCATATGCCCGCCACAGAGTGCACAATAGTGTCGAATAATCCTTGCAGTCACCTTTCTTCGTATTTAACGTCTCCGACGGCCATTGCCAGTATTCACTTTGTGCTGTATCGTACACAATATTGGCAGCAACCCAGTCCTGTATCCTCCTGAAGTCAGTCCTCACATCATCCTCACCAGCTAAAATGGTCTTTAAATTAGCCTGCACCTGCGGACTGCTTACGGTAATCAACGCTCTCGGATCAAACGGCTGTTTGGCATACTCGCTCACAGGTGCAACCCTGGGCGCGCAGCTCAATATCTCCGATACGGTAAGTAAAAATGCCACAACCCCAATATACTTTATTGGTTTCATCTTTTATATTCTATCCCAGAGGAAACGTTTTGATAAAAAAGATGACCCTGACTGCGTTACACTTCACCATATAGTAAAGTTAGGCAGCTTATACGATTAATCTGCGAGTATAATAAAACTTATTACTCTATTTTCAATCTTCCTGCAAAACGCCAACATAAAACGGGCCGGTATTAATACCGGCCCGTTTATTTAATATCTTTAACCCTTTTTTACCTGGCTGTCTTCGCCAGTTCTATCATTCCGGCATCAAGGCCACGCCCGAACAACTTTAATCTTATTGGTTGCCCGTTGCCATATTTCTTATAGACCTGGCAAATTTCACAGATGCTTGTATCCTTGCCCGTAGCTCCTTTATCATCAAGTTTGCAATAAGTTCCCTCGATTTCCCAACATGGAAGGAACCGATACTAGCTGGCCGGGCATTCCTGCTTTATCATCTCGGGGCAATGACAACTTTCCCAGCACGTTTGTTTATCAGCCCAGAATCCATTGGTTGAGACTTCCCCTGTACCCTCAGGTTTTGTTTTTACAATAGCTGCAACCATCGTCATTACCTCCTTTTTTATTTCTTAGCTTTTCTTTTCGCTTTAACTCTATCATACGGTCAGATCAATGCCATCCGCCGTTGAGTCTAAACTAATATTGCGCAAGTGCGCATATATCGTTCCCTCATTAAGCTAAAAGGCGTAGGAGTACTGTGACACTGTTAGGACTTAAGTACCGTGGCTAAACAGGACTGATTAGTCATTGAAATACAGCTACAGCAGGTTATAATTTTTGTAAGGTTATTAAAGAATAACCGAAGGAGCACTAAATGTTTAAGAGGTTAATGAGAACAACAATATCGGGCCTGCATGAAGACCAACGGGGTATGACAGGCTTGGAAACCGCAATAATCCTTATTGCATTTGTTACCGTAGCTGCAGTTTTCTCCTATGCAGTATTAAGCGCAGGCCTGTTCTCAGCTGAGAGAGGCAAGGAAGCAGTCTATGCGGGCCTGGCGGAGGCCAGAAGTAACATGGAACTTTCAGGTTCGGTAATTGTTTATGCCGACAATGTTAGTCAATCTGTCACCAAAATATTATTCACACTCAGGAACGCGGCTGACGGAAGTCCCATGGACCTGGCACCCTGCGATGGTACGCCCACGGCCCAAAACCAATGTGTAATCAGTTTCCTTACGGCAAGTGACTACATCAACAACGTCAAGTGGACACTACAGGCCCTCGGTGAGAACACCAGCGGTACCCTCCTCAAGCCAGGCGAGCAGTACGAGCTCACAATCGATTTGAACGACCTGGGAACCGGAAAGGCCCTCTCAGAGAACATCACCGCCAACCAATCTTTCAATATCCAGGTTAAACCGGCCATGGGGTCAACCCTTACGATCCAGCGGACCCTACCACCCGGTCTGGATTCGATAATGGACCTGCACTAAATTAAGTTACTAGGCAAAAGCCACTGCATCCCCTCCTGAATGCGGTGGCTTTTTCTTAACCCAATTTTCATCGGAGGAATTCCTGTGCCCTTGCGATTATACCCTCCTGTGATAGACATGATTTAGCACAGTTCCTTGCAAGCAAATGACCGCTTATCAAAATTGTACGAAAATTATATCTTCTATAGGCAAAAACGAGAATGGTATGACTGGACTCGAAACAGCCATTATCCTGATTGCCTTTGTTACAGTAGCTGCTTCACGCTAATGAAGACATTATGGAATTGCATTAGTCCCAAAGACCCGAATCAGCAACATCATCCCTCTAAAAAGTAATTTTTCCCTATTGTGAGACATTTGGCTCATGGATTATGGACCATTTGGACGTTGCCTATGTTCTAGGTTTCGATATAATTACGATGATAACTAAATTATTAGGAGTTTCTATGGCTAGCAGGTCGTGGAGAATAATATCGAATATTCATAAGCATGAGAGGGGCATGACCGGACTCGAGACAGCTATTATACTAATAGCCTTTGTTACAGTTGCCGCTGTTTTCGGTTATGCGATATTAAGCGCCGGCCTCTTCTCCGCAGAAAGAGCCAAAGAGACAGTATACGCTGGCCTAAACGAAGCTAAAAGCAACGTGGAGATTTCAGGTTCGGTAACAGCAGTATGTGACAATAACACTACTTATGCCAAGAAAATATTCTTTAATCTAAAGAATGCTATAGCCGGCAATCCCATCGATATGACTCCCTGCGACGGCACGTCAAGCGCACAAAACAAGTGTGTAATAAGCCTGTCAACCAAGAATGACTACTTTAGCAATGTTAAATGGACCGGGACCTGGATGGGCAACAACAATGGCAATAATCTGCTGGAAACCGGCGAACAGATTGAAATTTTCGTTGACATGGATGACCTGGGAAGCGGAAATACCTTATCCAGCCAACTGGCAGTAAATGATGTCTTCAATATACAGGTGAAACCTGCCATAGGTTCCACAGTCACAATACAGAGAACACTGCCAGCAGCGCTCACTCCAGCCATGGACCTTCACTGAGCTGTAGCTAGTATTACATAGGAACAAATCGGTCTTTACGACGGTAGGTTTTTTCCTGGCATATATTTATTTTATGAAGTTGGTACTGCCCAGTACATTCAAGCAACAAAGCCCGTATCTGGCAATTTAAAACGTATATAGGTCACTGCGTCAGGAATACAACCTGTAAACTGGTTAGTTATATTGAATCCGCGATTCATGTACCATCTTACAAGGTGCGGATTGCGCAATATATCTTTCTTCACGATAGAACCAAAAACAGTATTAAACTTTCTATCTTTTGCAAGATTAATCATAAGTTTAAGCAAGGCACTCCCCAATCCCCTGTTTCTATAATTCATCTCTTTATTATCAGAATGCCACCTGGCTTTGAGTATCAATAAATCATCTTGCAATTCCGGGGATATAGGCCTGAGTTTCCTATCCGTGCCCCATATTTCAGGAGATTCAATATCATCACGTATGAACAAGTCTTCCAAAATCATGACAGCGTCAAGGCGGAAGCTGCACAGCAATTGGCCGACATACTCGTCCCCGTCTTTAATTTTAAGGTAGTATGATTGATCGCTGTCCTCTTGAACTTCCACAGCATACCGCTGTCTATATCTGTCAAAAACATATTCTGGCATGCAGATAGAACTCTGCCTTAAGCTATCAGAAGATCATCGGGACATTTGTCTGCGGGCTTATTCCGGATAAGATCCTCCTGAAAGCGCTTAGAGATAGCTTTGTGTATTAAATAGAGGAACGGCATGCCCATGTTTGTCTCAATTAGTGAATTTGTAATCAGCGGCATGATGCCCGCCGGACGTATCCCGGTTAGCAGCAAAACCGCCTCCCAACTAAATTGAACGCCTATTCCTATCGCCATCAACCGCAATATATTGACTTTCCCTTCTCTTGTTGCCCCGAGATTATGAACAATAAGATAAAGGTAGCCCACTGCTAAAATCAACGCCATTATCCCATGATAACCAGATGTTCCGCGTTGAATCGATATCTGCGGGAAATTGGCCCCGAAGTTCTGACTTAACAACGCCACTGCGACCCAACCTATCATTGTCAGCACGCTCCACTCCACCCCTTTTCCGTCGTGATCCAATAGAAGCCAAATCCAGGCAAAGTTTGTAAATCCATAGCTTACGCTCAGCCATAAAAGGAACCCAAAAGTATCAATGCCCGTTACGACTCTTGTTCCCAAAATGGTATAGAAAATACCATAGTCTACTGCAAAGTAAATAACGCCACCGATTGCTCCGACGATCAGGGCCATGTAGCGCTTTCGATATATCAGGATCAGGGCATAGATGATGAGCCAAATGATATCAAGATAAATGTACAGGTAATTCAGAGTCCTGGCAGCCACAATATCCATACAATCATCCCTTTTTGAACATACTCAATAGAAGGCCGCCAAGGTTATACTGAACACGTCCACAGAATAAATGAGCTAATGCAACATTGAATTAGTTCAGTTGTTTTACAACACGCACAACCTGGATAATAACGGCAAAACAGTCCTCTTTCTTTTTATAAGGAGCTATGACCATTTGTTCGCCGTCCATTTTCAGGCACAAATCTCCCGGAGAAGGAGGTATGTCTTTACCGCAGATAAGGATATCCCCGCTGTGTACAATATCAGAATACACAAGCCCACTGGACTTTATACCTATTAGCTTCATCTCTCTACCCCCATTTGATACCAACTCCCTCGGTACAAAGGCGTATTCCAAGATCTGCTTGCTATTAATATCCGCAAACACCGGAACTATTGCGGGTAAGGAAAGAGAAAGTTCATTTATTATCTCATAAGGAGTTTTCTTTAGCAAATCATCATTTTGCCCTTTGTCCAGCAGGAAATTACTTAAATCGTTGATTGGTACCTTCAGGGCCCTGGCAAGTTTATTCAACGATGCAACAGTAACCGATTTATAGTCACTTTTTTCAATGCGGCAAATAAATGAAGCCGACAGGTCTGCCAGCTTAGCCAGTTCCGCCTGTGAAAGCCCCCGTTTAGTGCGTGTCTCTTTTACATAGTCCCCTAACATCTAATCCTCCTTACCCTACGATTGCTACTCAATTTACCATGGTAAATATTTTTGTTAATCATGTCGAAATCCATCAAAAAAGTATTGATTTTAGTAAATATTCTGTTTATTATAGTAAATATGAAACTACAGTCTGAGCTTTACAGGATAATGCAACAGGAAAAGCTGACGAATGCCAGATTGGCCACGAAATTAGGCATCTCCCCCTCGATGCTATGCCTTGTACTGACCGGCGATAAGAAACCGGGAAGGCGCTTCCTTCAAGGACTTGCCATGCACTATCCCGATATTTGCCTGAAGTATTTACGTGAACAAATCCCGACCAAAACCCAGGGCGCGTGATCATTATGTATTTAAAGCACTCAAAGAACATCCTACATATCGTTCTGACCGGATTGGTCTTTACTGTAGTGAATACTGCATTCTTATTGTGGGTGAACATAGCGAAACTATAGTGTTGCAATCCAACGGTCCCGGGTGTGCGCTTGCGTGAGGGCAACCCGGAAACCGTGGAAATAATAAATAGGAGGCCTTTCATGGATGGCGATGAGATGACTATGCCATTAGTGGCAGCCCTGGCAATGTTTGGTGCAACCATAGGTATCATCGTAGCTTTCTCAATGCTTGTTTGGGTGTTGTCATTATGATGTTAAAAAGATTGTCGACGGTCAAAATCGGCATCGTGGAATTCCTGTACAAGTTTCTCCTAGTACTTTTCATTATCATGCCGGTAAGCATGGGCGTTTGCTTCTGGATAGGGGTACAGGCTGACGCTGCGCTCAATATCCACTTGTTGAAGTTCATCATGCCGTTCATCGGTTCAGCAGTGGGCTTTTTCTTCACTGCCCTGCTTATCATGGCCGGGCACAAGTTGGAAGCCCCCGCCACGGAGGAACCAGCCCAACCATATTCAGACAGACTGGTCACAAGGCGTCTCGAAACGGCGGAAATAGCATCACTGCCGAAGCCATCAATACCGCGTGCCGGCTTCGCTACACCATATTCTATGCACGGAGGTAAATAGGGCATCTTATTTTTCTACAGGGTAACCCGAATCGACCCAGGCGCCGAAATTGCCCTTGAGGGCGTACACATTCTTAAAACCTGCGTTCTTAAGCAGCTCGGCGGCTGATAGAGGGGCACCCGTCCAGTGACTGTAGACTAAATATGTCGCATTCTTGTCCCAACCTGATACTGTCTCTGGTATGGTAGACTTTGGCACATTTACTGCGCCGGGCAAGTGGCCCTGGTCGTACCAACGGGACGACAGATCTATTACAACCACGTCAGTAGTCTTGTCGAGCAGTTCTTTGGCTTCCTGGGGAGTTAGCCATAACGATGAGACACCTGACGTGGTCTGTAAGAATGTAAATCCCACGACCAACACCGCCACAACTGTGAAAAAGATCGCGTAGAATACCATTGCTTGTGACGCTTTCATTGAAGTACTCCTGAATTTTTCTTACAGACATATCGACCTTCTTTATATTTGGTAAGCCCAAGATCCGGTAACCCATCATCCTTGACAGCCGTCCGTGAAGCGGTACGACCGATTGATTAAGAAATTTATTGATTATTTAAACTGCAATAGCGGGGCAGTTATCTCAATAAGTATTTGTCAATCTTTATTAAAGTAAACCACTTGCCCCTGTTTTCCACATCAGTTTGCCACTTTATTTTTTTACTAAAATGAGTAAGGTAAAGGCGTATACTAAAATGCTTAGTGGGACTGCGCATTTAACTAATTTACTTTAATAAATGCGGTTTCTCTTAGCTAATTACCGGTTCATACGATATAATGATTTACCCCGGTAATTTTCAACTCAACCGGCATTTATCTTCATTATTGTAAATGCCTACGATAATTTGCATCACATTGAAAGGATTTCATAATTGAAATATTGAGTGACTATGTTTCTGCGAAAGTTGTAAAATTAGACAATCTTCTTCAGGTAATATCTTTAGAATCCTGATAATAACTTGGCGAGGTGAAATCGAATGGACATTTCTGTATTAGCCATACTATGGGCACTTATAGAAAAAGCCTGCGTGGTTTTGATGATATTTGTGCTGTTGTTCCACATTAATTTTTTCAAACGCATGCTGACTGATAAAATGACCGTGGCTCATCAGGTCTTGCTTTCGATCGTATTTGGCGCTTTCGCCATCTACGGAACATACAGCGGAGTTGCCACTTCCGGCGCTATAGCAAATATCAGGAATATCGGCCCTATGATGGGTGGATTGCTTGCAGGTCCATGGGTAGGCCTGGCCTCAGGACTCATCGGCGGAATACACCGCTATTTTATCCCAGGCGGGTTCACTGCAGTTCCCTGCGCACTTGGAACAATCCTGAGCGGCCTTGCCGGCGGCCTTTTGTATCTCCTGTGGAAAGGCAAAATAGGCATCTGGAAGCCCGCCATTTTCGCCTTCATAATGGAAGTCCTCGATATGACAATGCTGTTGCTTGTTGCCAAGCCCTTTGAAAATGCGTTACAACTGGTGAGCATCATATCCATACCTATGATCCTCGCCGATACGTTCGGTGTCCTGATTTTCGCTATTCTTCTTCGAGAAATGAAAGAACGCCTAACAAATTAACCTCCCACAGAACTCTCGGGCAGGGTATCAAACTTTGCCTGACATACGAAATATGCAATGCGCTGGAGCCGGGGGACCGTAACCCAGTAAAACTACATATATATAAGGTAAAGGACTTTGAGACCTATCAGGACTGGAAATACCGCGCTGGCTTAATCAATTTCCTAACTCTTCATCCATACCAGCATCATGGCAACACAATCAAACAAGCCTAAGAAAACAGAGCACAACAGGATATCTTGAAATTTGAAATCCGGTTTTGTATGGTCAACAATACAGTCAAACCGGTCTGCGGAGTTTTGCAGGCCCACCGATATCCTACATTATTTATTCAACTTGTGATAGATACCTTTCATCTGCCTGTAGATTTGCGTGAATGTTTCAAAACGGTCATCATATAAACTTTTTTTACCCGCATCAGGCTGGTAAGTGTTCTTGACCTGCACCAACTGGTGTATGTCTGCAAAATTAATCTCCTCCAGCCCAACTGCCGCAATCCAAGCAGCGCCGCGCGCATTGGCATAAACTGGTTCAGCGACCTGGTTGATTTCCACATTCATCACATCTGCAAATATTTGGCACCAAACATCCGATTGTGCGCCTCCTCCTACCATGTTAATGACATTTACCTTGCGTCCCAGGAATTTTTCTACCGGTAAGAGCAGCCATCTTGTATTAAAAGCAATTCCCTCCAGAAAGGCACGGACAATGTCGGCACGGGTGTTATGAAGGGCTAAGTTATATAGCCCGGCACGTAGGGTCTTATCTTCCACCGGAGCGCGTTCGCCCCAGATCCAAGGCGTGTAGATCACGCCGTTGCTGCCAGCCGGTGTGCGCCCGGCGATCAGATCCAGCACCTTGAAGATATCCGGAACGTCCGCTTCCTGCAGTAGTTCATCCTTGTGGTAGAGAATGTTATCACGCAAGTACGTCAGGTTGCCGCCCGCTGTGGCCTGTAAAGCGGTCAATAGCCAGCGTCCTCGCACAGCGCAGGGCACGGAGGCCAGCGAGGAGCCGATATCTGTTTTTTTGAAGGGCACGTGCGCCGCCATCCACGACGATGTGCCGATATACAGGTGCACGGCAAAATCTTCTACTGTTCCTGCTCCGATCGCTGCCGCCGTGTTATCGATGGAGCCGGCTACCACACGTACATCAGGGGAAAGTCCCAGTTCAGCGGCCACTTCCTTTTTTAAATGCCCCAGCACGGCAGTGCAGGGCACGATCTCGGGCAGCTTATCTCCATCTATTCCGCTGGAGCGCACCAGAGCAGGCGCATAGCGGATGTTGTCTGCATTGCGGTTGTCTGTTACCCAGGACGTCAGTATGGAATCAAAAGTGGCTGTGAAACGCCCCGTTAGCCGTAGGTTCATATAGTCCAGCACATTGAGGAATTTATAGGTGCGTTCATAGATTTCGGGGAAGCGCTCACGGATTAGCAACATATGGGCGGCCGGGTCCTTGCCGGTCATGGAAGGCATGCCTCCTGTCAGGTGTATCCAGCGCAGTGTGTTGAACAGCCCGGCGCCGGTGATATTGATAAGTCCTTTAAACTGTTTTTGCAGGAAGGGCGCCCCGCGCATATCCATCCACATAATGCAGTTCATCAGTGGCTTGCCGTCACGGTCAACGGGCACAGTGCCTTCGCCCTGCGTGGAACAACACACGGCACGCACAGATTGTCCCAGCGTCATATCCCGTTTTATCAAACGTTGTGTAGCTTTAAGGAAAGCCGACCACCATTCGTCGGGAGATTGTTCCACACCACCATCGGAGGTTACATGGAGATTGACGGGTTCTGCTTCCCAACCCAGGACTTTTCCACGGACGGTGATGAGCGCTACTTTCATACTGGAGGTACCGAGGTCGACTGCCAGGATAACAGGTTCACTGGACATTGACACCTCCTTTTAGAGTAAGGGCGGACTAACTAGTCCGCCCAAAATCGTCATGAAAATAATTGCCTATACGCCTTCTACACTGGAGAAGATGGAGTCGAACTTGCGCAGGGCATCGTCGATCACGTCGTCGGTATCGGCCATGCTAGTATACATGCGTGAGCCGGCCAGGGTGATCATGCCGTTGGCCATATAGGCCATGCCCATTTCCTCGATCATATTTTTACGCGGCTTCATTTCAGCGAAGAACTTATCCGCATTTTTCAAATCGAGCATCATAACGCCGGAAGTCTCCAGATGAACGATCGATCCCTGGTTGAAAACCACGAATGGCAACTTATAGCGGTGGATCATGGCCTGCAGGCCTTTCGTGAGCCTGTCGCCAGCCTTGCCAGCGATAACGGGGGCGTTTGTGCGTTCCATCTCAGTCAGTGCGTAATAGCCAGCCAAGCAAGAAATTGGATTGGCTGAGAGCGTCCCGCCTATGTAGGCACGTTCGCCTGCCCCTCCGATACCGGCAGCAAAAGTCTGAATAACATCGGCGCGTCCACCTACACCACCAGCCATGGGGTAGCCGCCAGTAATGCATTTGCCAAAAACTGTGAGATCCGGTTTGACCTTGAAATAGCCCTGTGCGCCGCCCATACCCATGCGGAAGCCGGTAACTACCTCATCAAAGATGAGTAGCGCCCCGAACTCATCGCACAGATTACGTACATTCTTATTAAAATCGAAGGAAACAGGGCGCGTGCCGCTTTCAGGGCCAACCGGTTCCACCAATACTGCGGCTGTACCGCCGAGTTTATTGTTTGCCTCGAGCATGGCCCTGAGTTCGTCAAGGTCGTTGGGAAAGAATTCCTGTGTATCGGCATTGCATCCATCTGGTATCCCCGTGGCTTCCAACCGCCCCGTGCCCGGTATATGCATGCCGAAGACCATCTGATCGCTCCAGCCATGGTAGGCGCCCCCGACCTTGATGACCTTCTTCTTCTTGGTGAAGGAACGTGCAGCACGTATTGCTGCCATGTCGGCCTCAGTGCCTGAACCCAGCATGCGGAACATCTCCACCGCCGGCATATGGCGGTTGATCAACTCGGCCAGTTTGAGCTCATATTCATGGAAGAGGCCGGTGACCGGCCCGCAGGAGTGCAGCAACTCTATCACCTTCTCCCTCACGGGAGCATAGTTGTTGCCCAGCACGATAGGGCCGCCGGCTTGCAGGAAGTCGATGTATTTATTACCGTCGGCATCCCAGAGGTAGGCGCCGTCAGCTTTTTCGATAGCAATGGGGAAGGGATGGTTGAAGGCCAGGTTATGCTGTACGCCGCCGGGGATGAACTTTTTGGCCTTGTCGGTCATGGATTTAGAGCGAGTACATTTTGTATCGAAATAGGCCAGGTACTGCTTGAGCTTATCCTCACGCACCCTTCTCAGCGGCTGGTCGACCAGCGCATAAAGACGGCGGTAGATATCATCAACATCAGGATATTGTGAAATTGCATATTTTTGTGTATCAGTCATATAAACCTCCCCTAAGAAATAATAATCGCAAGGGCTTGCTCCCCTTTTGTTTATATCTATTGCATCGTTTAGCATTGCCGCACCGGACAGTCTTTATCCGGTACGGCAATTACAATCCAAACCGTTCAACAGGATTTTGCCGATTGTTCATTCGGCAAATAAATTATACTCCTTTCTTGAACGTCTTAAACGGGTCAGTGAATGCTTTAATCGAAGCTGCAAGTTCTTTGTGTGTCTTGGAATATTCCTCGAGAGAAACACCCTTCATGGTGGCGTCTATCGCCTGGCGGAAGGCTTTGCCTCCTGCTACCGGCCCCTGCGGATGCGCATGAATTCCTCCACCTGAGCCAATTACGATATCATTCCCCAACTCCTGCATCACTTTGGGTACCATTGTCGGGGTAATACCACCTGAAGCCATTGGCCATGTCGGTTTAAGCTGATATAACGGATATGTCAGATTTCTGGCCATGGAATCGAACTTTTCAATAATGACCGAGGCTTTCCCGTAAGGTGCGGGGATGACGACTATGTCAGCGCCGGCCAGCCTTGCGAGTTTGCCCAGTACCAGGTGAGAGCTTATCCCGTGTTGAGGCGACATATACAACGCCCCGGCCACATCCATATGTCCCAGAATTGGGACGTTTATTTTCGGGTCCTCTGCGAGTCCCTGCAAGACCGGAATTCCAACTGCAATATAGTTGACCATGATTGCGTTGGCTCCGAGTTCTACGGCACGCCTAGCATTTTCGAATATTTTCGGTACTGAATCAGTAACATTGACCGTGTAAAGCGTGTGCTCTCCGGTCTCCTCGAAGACCTGTTTTTCAATTTCCATATATCTTTTAACACGGCCTTTGATTGAGTTAAAGGAAGCATCCGCGATCAGCTCGTCGTCCTTGACTATATCGCAACCACCCAGCGCTGCAAGCTTAAACAACTCGGCCCCTACCTCAAGCGGATATCCAGTACATGGTTTGACCATGTTGTTCAATAACGGTCTCTTCTTAACGCCTAGCAGTTTTCTGATACCATCAATGCCGAACTTGGGACCCTGGAACCCGGCGACGTATTTCTTAGGAAATCTTATGTCAACGAGTTTTATCGGGCCTGCCATCGATATGTTCCCTACAACGGTGGTTAGCATCATAGGTATTTGCGAGCCAATATTCACCTCGGGAAAGGCAATTTGCACAAACCAGTTTCTGTCCTTAACATCGGCGGGAACACTATACTCGTAGTCAGGTATCTCATAACAGGCAATTACCTTCGCCACATGGCGCCTGCGCATTTCTGGAGTCTCACCCGGAACGGCCACCCAGGTTCCTGTGCTTTGCTCAATGGCCAGCATCGGCGCCAGCTTGGGCATGGGAAATACGGCCGGATACGTGACAATGTACGTACCGATGATATAATCATCGTAATCAATCCCATCCGGCAGTGCTACAGGTTGGCTTAACATCTCGTCATTCGTCATTTATGTACCTCCTATTTTATACTTGGACTTAATGACACTCTAATTTGTTCGGCCTCTCGCAAAATCGTTGTAGACCAGGGTACAGTTCAACATACAAGTGGTCAAGGTGACTCTGGCAATCGGACCTGAAATGGCACAGGCGTCCTTTTCTGACGATCCGTACGGTAAAGTTGCCGACATTGCCATGAGGTTGTCTCTGGCAATAAGTTTTTTCTCAGTCTTAACGTTTAGCCGTTTAGTCGGGCCAAGCCGCCCCATACTTCACTTCCAAATCTCAACTTTACAGTGTAAAGATTATAAACGGTAATCTTGACGTTGTCAAGATTAGACAGTACTATTGTTTCATGCCAGCAAAGAAATATCATCACGGTGACTTAAAGAACGCCCTGGTTAAGGCAGGAATTGAAATTCTTTCCAAAGAAGGAGTCCACGGACTTAGCCTGCGAAAGGTTGCCCAGAAAGCAGGCGTCAGCCATACAGCACCCTACTCGCATTTTGCCGACAAGCAGTCGCTTATTGCCGCCATTTCGATAGAAGGCTTTATGATAATCCATGAGCAGTTAAATATCGTAATCAACCGTTATCATGGCGAACCGCTGCGACAATTGATTGAAGGCGCATGGGCATACGTCCAGTTCGCACTCAGTGACCCGGCGCATTTCAAGGTGACATTTTCCAGCGTACTGGAAAGGGAGAAAGATTATCCCGAATTCGTTGAAATGTCCCAGAAAACCTTCGGACTGGTTATCCGGGTTGTCGAAGCATGTCAGGCCGCAGGAGTACTACGACCCGGTCCGGCAGATGTGGAAGCCATAAGCATATGGAGCATCGTCCACGGGTTTATATCTCTCCTTCTGGAAGGACAATTGTTTCATTCGATTCTGGAGCGCTATACGGTGCGCCAACTGCTGATTTTTTCCCTGGCGCGTGTTATTCTGATTGAACTTACTCCGGAAACGTATGCGAAAATGGAATCATTGGAAAGATATATTTATCCTCCCGTTAGCACGCCAGCATAATATGCGTTACGTATTCATTATAACCATTGGGTAGCATAGCCTCAGTTCGACGTGGAAATCTTGCCCTTTTTCTTTCCTATCTTATATAAACTCGTTATATCTGATCACATCTTTTTTTGTTTAGCCTCTCATAAAATCCCTTCAAATCAGGATATAACTCTTTATAGGAGCAGTAAAGGAAATCATAAATCTCCCGGTTCTCGGCCTGAGGTTCAAAAGTATGTTCAACCCCAACCACTTTTTTCAACGATTCAAAGTCCTTATATATACCAAGTCCGACTGCTGCCGCCATTGCGACTCCCACCGCCCCTGCCTCCTGGGCATGACGCACCGGCTCTATTTTCTTGCCCGTAACATCGGCGATAATTTGCATCCAGGGACCACCTAGAGCTCCACCTCCTATTACTCTGAGCGAGGATAATGGAAATTTATAATCCTTTTCCACCCTCTCGATTATCCAGCGAATATTATAGGCTACACCTTCATATACAGCGCGCAGCAGGTGCTCGCGTGTATGCACGGAAGTGAGATTCAAGAATCCTGACCGGATATAGGTATCCGATATCGGCGTTCTCTCCCCATACATCCATGGCATAAATATTAAATAGTCAGAACCCGCAGGTATTTCCATTACCTTGCTATCCATATAGCCATATATGTTGGCTATGGTAGGATCGGTGTTCTCAGTCCTGCACACTTGCTCACCCAACCATTTAAGGCAACCGCCGGCCGTTTCCATCTGTGCCAGGAGCAGGGCTTTATCCGGATCAGCTGACTGAATAGCAGCAATACCGTTTTTCCCGGTCGGGGTTTTCCGCGTTACAACTCCAACCCAGGCTGACGTTCCCATACTGATATGACCGTCCCCCTCACCCACTGCGCCTGAACCAACAGCAGCAGAAGCTGTATCTCCAGCCCCACCCATTACAGGGGTGCCTTCAAGAAGTCCAAACTGCTCTGCCGCCCCTTTAGTCAGGAGACCAATTACATCAATTGACCTTGTTAATGGAGGCAGTTTCGATGTGTCAAATCCGATATAGCTGAAAATAGCCCTCAGCCACTCCTTTTTCTTTAAGTCCAAGCCAAAACCCGAGGCGTTGTTCCAGTCCATTGACATATTACCGGTACAACGATATTTCAAATAACCATTTAGATCCAAGAAACACTTCATCCTGCCATAGATTTCCGGTTCGTTTTTCTTGAGCCAAATCAGTTTGGGTATGGCATCTTTCCCGCCGATCTCGGCTCCCGCTATAGCAGCAAATATGGAGGGCCCCAGAAACTTGTTCATCAC
>JBEKCL010000034.1:0-26618 GCA_050014895.1 Dehalococcoidia bacterium | reverse complement strand
AGGTGATCTCATTCCTGCTCGTCCAGAACCAGATTATTCAGCCCTCAGCTAAGTTGGACATAAACAGCCTTGATACTATCAAGCTAAGCAAATAAGGGATTGTTGATACCCTCAAATGGTCAAATCGTATCAGAGCCTTACACGTGAAACAGCAAAACATATAAAACTTATCATGGCTGATGTAGACGGAACACTGAACACCGGCGGAGACCAGGTCAGCCCCGCTGTATCGGATGCTATTTATCAGCTTCAGAAAAGCAATATCGTTATGGGGTT
Source organism: Dehalococcoidia bacterium (assembly GCA_050014895.1). GTDB lineage: Bacteria > Chloroflexota > Dehalococcoidia > GIF9 > UBA5629 > JAFGLP01. Next base: position 26,342 of record JBEKCL010000034.1, on the reverse strand, counting down.
GGTATCAGGGAGGACTGATCCCATGCTACAGGCGATGGCGAAGGACCTGAAAATCGGCGGCCCGCTTATAGCGGAGAACGGCGCAGTCGCCAGGCTTACACCCCATGGGAATCTTGTGGACCTTGGATACTCAAGACAACCGGCCTTAAAAGGCCTGGAGAAGTTGAAGGCCTGCTATCCCGGGCGGATATGGGAGAGGGAGGACAACCAGGAGAGAATGATTGATTTAGTGTTCCGGGCTGACGGGATCACGCTTGAGGAAATAAAGAGATGCGTTGGAGACGTGCAGGTATTGGATTCCACCTATATACTCCACCTCATGCAAAAGGGCATCGACAAAGGCAAGACACTAAAGAGACTGATCGGGCAAATGGATGGACCTGAGATAAGGCCGGACGAGGTACTGGTTATAGGCGATTCAATGACCGACCTTTCCACATTCAAGCTTTTCCCCGAGAGCGTGCTGGTTCCGAATCCCAATATCCCGGAAGCCGACAGGATAATCCTGCGCAATACCGCCAGGTATATTAGCGATCATGAAGCCGGAGAGGGCTTCTCAGAAGTTGCACTGCACATAATTCATGCGCGTACATAAATTGTGTAACGTGCCTATACCACGAAAGTACGTAGTGTAATTTTATTTCTTCATTCGTTGGGTTATAGCCATAATGGCAAAGACCACTATTAATATTATTCCGTAACCTACCGTTACATATCCGCTTGCATTGATTATTTGAATAATTCCTCCTATGGTTATTGAAAAACCAACAATTATCAATGCAATCCATACAGTTGCCCATGTATTAGCCTTGCTTTCAGTGTCTTGCTTGTTTAGATGATTTTTTATTGATTCCAATGATTCCAGTATCGTTTGTGTGGGATCTTTTCCCTCTGTCATTTCTATCCTCCTATTTTTAATTGATGAGGTGTATAGATGAAGAGTTCAATCTACTATTGTGTGGGGAATAAAATATTTATTTTATCGGGCATTGGAGCAAAATGGAAACTATTGCAGTTGAACCGTAAAAAGTAATGCTGTGGGAATTTACTTCCCAATTACCTTTTTCAGGCAACTCGTCAATCATCTTCGGTAATTTCGTTGCTGTGTCGCCTGCGCCTTTAATGAACGCAATTTGCCCTGCCTGATCCGTGAAAGTGAGCGGTCCACCGGATGGGGTTTGTGCAGATAGAAAGTTAAATACCATAGCATACTTGTAATGATAAGCCATATCCAACCTCCCAAACGATGATTAACTAAGTATATCAGTAGTGTCAACATTTAGATATGAATTGTGATAGAATGGACGTATAATTTTGGGGAGGTTGGCATTTATCATGGTTAATGTAAATCCTATAAAAATTCAAGGAAATTGGAATGAGGGTTACGCCTTGGATATACATACTCTAAGTTCAGAATTTATTGGATACGATGAGTATGATCACCCGCGATTTGATACCAAGTATAGTCCTTTAGGGGATTTACTTCATCAATTGAAATATGGGAATAATGTTGGAGTATTAAGCAACATTGTTGATACAGTAGCTAGTTTTATCAAGTTCAAATGGAAGATTCATATTGATCTAATTCTGCCGATCCCGCCTTCAAAAACAGACAGAAAAACACAGCCAGTTGAAGCTATAGCTGATGGAGTCGGCAAGAATTTAACAATAAAAGTCGCTAAGAACGTGCTGATAAAAACTAAAGACACAGGTCAACTCAAAAATGTTGACATACCTGAGGAGAGAACCAAAATTTTAAAAAATGCTTTTCAACTTGCTGACCATATAGTCGAAAATAAAGATATATTATTATTAGATGATTTGTATAGGTCAGGTGCAACGTTAAAAGCCATCACAGATCTCTTGCAAAAATATGGTAAAACCAATAGAGTATATGTATTAACACTGACAAGGACTCGAGTAAACTCATGAAAAAGGTAGTCATAGGTGGTTCAAGAGCGATAAGCTTCTTAATACAACCTCTAAGAGAATTGATTGATACATTGGTTAATGACAATGATATTATTCTTGTTGGTGATGCCAACGGAGCAGACAAGGCCAGCCAAAGGTATCTCCATGAAAAAAGATATGAAAATGTCATTGTATATTGTATGAACAGTTCATGCCGTAATAATATAGGCCAATGGCCGGTGAAAAATATCGTCACATCACACAAAAAAAAGGATGCAAAGTATTTTGGAACTAAAGACTTACACATGGCAAGGGAAGCTGACTTAGGCATAATGATATGGGATGGAGAAAGTAAAGGTACTTTCCGTAATGTGATCAATCTGTTAGATGATAAAAAATCTATATACGTGTGCTATCAGCCTCACAAACAAATCTCATTGATCACATCTTCTAAGGATTTAAATAGCTTAATTAGGGATAATGAATCAAAAAATGCTGAAGTATTCAAGAATGAGTTAGAAAAACGACTACAAATGCCTGAAATAACGCTAGATACTGAATTGAATACTCCAGAGAAAGCATCTATCCAAGGTGCATTATTCAGCGATTACGAATTTGCATAGATCCTTAATGCAGATAGATTGCAGAATGGAACTATGCCAAAGATAAAAGATTCCGAGATCAAGAGTGGTTGTATCTGAAAGCGTACTCATCGATATAATGCTGTAAATGTTTCTTACTAACAGCTTTATAAACACCGCCAAAGTCACCGTTTGTTAAACAGAACTTCAGCAACTTCTTTTATTCTGTCCAGCCCCTGGACCTCATGTGAAAACATAGGCAATTCGATTATCATCAGATTGTTATATTTGTTATGAATTGTCTCCAGGTAGGCCTGCTGTTGCGACATCTTTTCGCGTAAAAAAGCCGAGTCCTCCATTTTAACAACATTGTTTATGATCAGCCGGCTTACTTTAAATCCGTATCTCTGCATTTCTGTGAAAATACCATCTAGTTGGTTAACGGCTAGCGCCTCAGGGATAGCCACGATGTTGAAATCAACCCCGCTGCGCAGGAACTTCATATCAGTAGCTGAAAGCGCTTCCCAGCGGCGGATAATATCCAGTATGGGCTCCTTTGTACCTGTTCCTGCTTTCATCCTGCTATAAATACGAGGCGCCAGCCTCAGGTGCTGTGTAACCAAAGCGGGAGTTTCCAGCAAAGCCAACGTCTGGCCTAATGGTGCAGTATCCCAGATAATTGCATCATAAAGACTACTTTCCTTGAGCTCACGGATATAATCCACTATGAATTCTTCAGCAAGGCCTGGCAGCATGGAGGCGATGAAATCCACGAATTCCGGATAGCCAATATCCACAAATGATGAAAAAACCTGGTACACATCCCGGCCGAATTTACCATCCCACATCAGCTTCACTTCTTCAGCACCAAGCTCACTGAAGAAAAGGCTCTCTGCCACACGCGCAGGTTTGTTTTCCGGTTTCATCCCGAAGATATGTGCCAGCGATGGAGTTGCATCCGTTGAGATGGCCAGGGTTTTTAGTCCCATAATGGACGATTGCAGGGCGGCGGCGGCTGCGCATGTCGTTTTCCCCACACCACCTTTCCCGGCAAAGACGGTTATTGTTGACGCGTTCGTATCCGGCATGCCGATATTGTAGGAAATCGCAGGGCTGGTTGTAAAAAGAATAATGCCATTTTCATATACCGAAACAGGCGTAGCCCATCTTCCAGTTATAACCGTCAAGGTGATTGACACAAGTCAATTATTGAGCTAAAGTATCGTTAGCGATTTAACCCTATACCTGTGAATATCTCTCCGGTTATGCATCCCGGGGCCGAAGGAGTTGTTAGAAAATATGCCCCCATCCGTTCTGTCCAAGACCAATTTCCTGTACGGATTGCAATGTCATAAATACCTGTGGACACTTATGCATGAACCGCAGAGTGTTCCGCCTCCAGATGCAGCAATGCAGTTCGTATTCGATCAGGGACATGAAGTGGGGGACTTCGCAAAGAAGCTTTTCCCTGGAGGCATAGATATACCGACAGGCGATTTTTCCGCCAATATCAAAATCACCAGGGAAAATCTCAATGGGACCAGACCAATATTTGAGGCTGGCATCCTGGCCGGTAATATCTTTTGCCGTTTGGATGTACTAAACCCGATGGGCGATGGCTCCTGGGACATTGTAGAAGTTAAAAGCGCCACCAGCGTGAAGGATGTAAATATCCTGGACGTAGCCTTTCAGAGATTTTGCTGCGAAAGCGCCGGGCTTAAGATCAGGAGTTGTAAGCTAGCCTACATAAACACCAAGTATGTCCGTCATGGAGAGATCGACCCCCAGCAGCTATTCACTATTGAAGATATAACGGAAAGGGTCAGTGAGGTCAGCGGAGGCCTGGCGGAACAGGTGGAAGAGATACTGGCTGTAATGTATCAGCAGCAATGCCCGGAGGCAAGCATCGGCCCGCATTGCACTGATCCTTATGAGTGCCCTTTACAGCAAGCATGCTGGTCCTTCCTGCCTGAAAACAGCATCTTCGACCTTTACTGGGCAGGGAAGAAACGTTTTGAATTGTATGAGAATGGGATAGTCCATATGAAAGACCTGCCGGCTGGCTTCGTGCTCAACGGCAAGCAGCAAATACAGGTGAACTGCGTGGCCAGCGGTGAGCCCCATGTGAATAAGGAAGGTATTAAAAGCTTCCTCGATTCACTGCAATACCCAATATATTACCTTGATTTTGAGACCTTCGGAACGGCCATCCCTTTATTCGAAGGCACACGGCCCTATCAGCAGATACCTTTTCAATTTTCCCTACACGTTGCACTTAATAATAGTGAAGGGGCGGTACATTTTAGTTTTCTCGCCGAAGGACCGGAAGACCCGCGCCCCAAGCTAGCAGCTGAGTTAAAGCAACTGCTTGGCGATAGCGGCAGTATCGTAGCTTACTATGCCCCATTTGAGAAGCAGGTGCTAAATGAACTGGCGGTAACATTGCCCGAATACAGGGAATGGGTTGACGGACTGCAGGGCCGGATTATCGATCTGTTGAAGCCCTTCAGTAATTTCCATTACTACCATCCCAACCAGAAAGGCAGCGCCTCTCTGAAAAAAGTGCTCCCAGCATTAACCGGGATCAGCTATGAAGGGCTGTCCATCAACGATGGCAAGCTTGCCGGTGTGGCATTTATGGCAGCCACCTTTGGCGACGCTTCTGAGGAAGACCGACGGAAGATCAGGCAGGACCTTCAGGAATATTGCGGCCAGGATACCGGAGGCATGGTAGAAATAATCAACAAGCTGTTTGAAATGGCGGGATAGTCCGCAGATTCCTATATAGCTGTCAGCTCATCAATCGACATCTCTCCGATGTCGCTGTGCACCAGCAGGAAAGTCTCTATCCTGTAATCGTTACCCTTGATCGGGTCATGAATCGGGAAGCCGCCGATATCGGATGCCATGGTCACGACCTGGCGAAAAGCGTTAACTAACTTCTCCATAGCCTTCAGGTCACCCGTTTCAGAAAAGATTTTTGTGTTATACAAACCGATATAATACCAGGGAGGAAAAACGTTGGGGTTCAGCTTGATTGCCTGGTTAAAGACCTTGAAGGCGTCTTCGATCCTGCCCATGTTGAACAGGCATGCGCCCTTATTGGTTAACGCCATCACATTACCAGGCTCCTTCTCCAGTGCCTTATTAAAGCAGCCGACAGCCTCGGCATCCTCATCCAACTTGAGATGGCAAAGGCCTTTCTTGAATATATCGTCGAAAGTCATTTCGGACGCATGCTCGGCCGCCAGAGCAATGCAACAAATCTATCAGATGTCTCAGATCGTCGATTTTCATAGTCAGCTCCTTAAATAGTTACAACTAACGATATCATAATCTTCAAACGCTCTCCAAATGGTAATATTTCGGGTGTAGAATATGTGAAATGCTGGAAGTGGTCCAGAATATTTACAAACTCAGCGGCTGGTGGGACCAGGTGGACCTGGGCTCCAACGTATATCTTATCGCGGATGGGGGTACGCTAACACTGGTTGATGCAGGGTACGGAGGCAAAGCCAGGGAGATATTGAAAAGGGTTTACGGGCTCGGATTTTTTCCAACCAGGATCAGTAACATCATAATAACTCCCCACCATCCTGACCATATCGGCGGGCTCGCCGCTCTCAAAGAGATAACGAAGGCCAACATCATCGCCCACTGCGATGATGTTCCTTATATCGAAGGGAGATTGCCTCAGCCGGGCCCATCCCGGCCCGCCTGGCTGCACGACGCTGTTGCTCCATTAGCCACGATGTTTAAAACAACCCCGGTTAAAATTGATATAACCGTTAATGATGGGGATGAACTGCCGGTGGCCGGTGGCATGAAAATACTGCACACGCCTGGGCATACGCCCGGCAGCATTTGCATATTTCTCCGGCAAAAGGGAGTGGTGATGACCGGTGACCTGCTAGCACAGAGGTTCGGGCTCAAATTGCCTTCCATGCCTTTTACTGTGGATATCTCTCAGGAAATTGCATCTATAAACAAACTGACCGGGCAGGAATTCGAAGTGGCCTGTTTCGGCCATGGTTCACCTATAAGATACCGAGCGGGAGAAAGAGTGGCGGAATTTGCCCGCAGGCTGGACCACAAAAAGCCATACTGCTAGTAAGCTATTTTTTCTTCTTTTTAGGGGGAAGCGAGAGCGCAAAGGTATGTGAGCGCTTCAGCCACTCTCTGAAAGCCTCTCCATTCTCATAGAGTTCTTTTGGAACAACGATATATTCCTTCATAATACGGCCCTTTAGTGGTTCGAACGGCTTTATTCCTGGAAATTGCTTAATTATCATTTGCCTATCGGCCTCGGACAATCTTAAAAAGATATTGTCTTCGTGTACGCCTGTAAACATATTGCGATTGATCATGAAAACAGGCGAGCCGAACATCATTTTCCGGTCACACGTAATGCCCAATAGCAAAGACTCAAGTACCCTGACCAATTCCGGTGAAGCCTTCTTCCACTTATGCTCCATCATCACAATTTCCTCCCCAACTCATCCGGATTTCAATAACCTTTTTGCTTATCCACAATCCTGAGTAATTTCTTTCCGGCCAAGTAGCGTTTCAGGTTTTCACAGAATATATCATTCGCCTGTTCGGCATACTCTTCCATACCGCCTGCAATGTGCGGGCTGAAGATCACGTTGGACAAGTCCCACAGGCGGCTACTTGCCGGCAGTGGCTCCACGGCAAAAACATCCAGAGCAGCGCCTGCAATCCTGTTCTCTTCTAGGGCACGCACCAGTGCCTCCTCATCCACTACATTTCCTCTTGCGACGTTTATCAGGTAAGCTGTCGGCTTCATGCTGCGGAACTCGGGTTCGCCAATTATCTTGTGGGTTTCCGAGGTAAGGGGAACGGTGAGCACTACAAAATCGCTTTCGGACAACATCTGCTTAAGTTGTTCCCGCAGGAAGATTTCGTCCACGTACCTTACAGTTTTCAACTTAACTTCAGACCTTCGTATGGCCAGCACCCTCATGCCGAAAGCCTTCGACAACCGAGCAATCTCATGTCCGATACTGCCCAGTCCAACTATCCCCACAGTCTTGGAGTGCAACATCGACGGCATAAAGGGTTTCCACTGTTTTCCCTGTTTCTGCTGGAAACAATGCTGCGCACCCTTCGCAAACATCAACATGTCACCCAGGACGAACTCGCCCATCGGTACTGCGTGCATGCCCCGTACATTGGTCATTATCACTTTGCTCTGCCGTAATTCGTCTGTCAGGAACCTGTCCACTCCCGCCGATGTCATTTGCACCCATTTTAATTTGGGGGACCTGGCTACTACGTTCACGGGAAGTCCGAAGCCATAGATGATCTCCGCGTTGGCCAAAACGGCGTCCAACTTCTCCTTTGCAGCGGCATCCCCTCCCTTATCGGCATACATCACGTCGAAAATGCTTACAATCGTTACCCGGGTACCAATGTCAATGATCTTGCGCACAAGATTCTCATCCATAGGGATCGTAACGACGATACTAAGAGGTTTATTTAAATCCGTATCCATAATCCAAGCTATAATATTACCCCAAACAGCGTATTTTTGCTCGCAACGTACGTTAAACACATACGCCCCTGAAGTTGAACTTCTTATAAAAAAGTGGCCCAATCATGTCTTGAGAGATACTATGAGGCTGAGATTGAAAGCCGCATGCTATAATTTGAATATACGGCCCGAAAGGAGGAATATATTTGAACTGGCTTGAGGCACTTGGTTTCCTGGCAGGGTTATTCATTACCGTGGGCATCATTCCGCAGGTGTGGCGGTTGTTTCAACTCAAAAGTGCACGTGAGATTAGCCTGTCGTTCACATTGCTTTTCCTGGCGGGAGGGTTGTGCTGGCTGATTTACGGCATTGCTATGGACCTGCTGCCTTTGATCATATGGAACGCAATATCGGTTTTACTCATGTGCCTGATGCTCTTTGCCAAAATAAGGTACGGCAAAGAGACCTGATTAATTAGCCTGGGAGTGTAATGCGATGGCGGACATGACAAAGAGGGAAAGGGTAAAGGCAGCATTAGCTGGGGAAACAGTTGACCGTGTGCCGGTGTCATTCTGGAGGCATTGGCCAGGCGATGACCAGAAACCGGCATCGCTGGCACTGGTTGCACTGGACTTTCAGCGCCATTACGACCTCGATTTTATTAAAGTGCCGGTCTCCTCGGTCTACTGCGTCGAAGATTACGGCGTAACTCACACTTACCGCGGCAGCCACATGGGCGACCGCGAGTATCTTGAACGTGTCATCCAACGCGTGGAGGACTGGGACCGCATCAAACCACTGGATGTGCATAAGGGCTGCTACGGCTGGCACCTGCACGCCCTACGCATGATTATCGATCAAAAAGAAAAGGACACTCCTATCATTTTCACCATGTTTAACCCGCTGGCTATGGCTGCCTACCTGGCAGGAGATGAAAACCTTTTCGTGCATTTGCGCAGTGAGCCTCACCGTGTGTTGCGGGCTCTCGAAGCGCTGGCCGAGACCAGCGCCCGTTTCGTTCGCGCTGCACTGGACGAAGGATGCGATGGCATCTTTCTTTCCACCCGTTTTGCCAGCTATGAGCTTATGAACGAAGATGAGTACCGCCAATTCGGCCGTACCGGCGACCTGACCGTGCTTGCCGCTGCCTCCGAGGGAGGCTGGTTCAATGTGCTGCACCTGCACGGCCAGCATCCCATGTTCATCCCGCTATCGGACTACCCCGTGCAGGCTGTCAACTGGCACGACCGCACCACCTGGCCCGGTCTGGCGGAAGCGGGGAAACTCGTTCCGCATGCGCTTATGGGCGGGGTCGAGCAGTACAAGACGCTCCACCTGGGAAGCCCTGACGATGTCAAGGCACAGGTACGGAATGCCATTCAGCAAACGCAAGGCCGCCGGCTTATTGTCACAACCGGCTGTACATATCCACTCGACGTCCCCCATTGCAACCTGCTAGCTACACGCCAAGCAGTAGAGGGATGAATCCCTCCAGGTAAAACTGAACCGTTCGTCTCTTCAAAGTGAGCCAGAAGGCCGTAGATTTCTTCCCCGCCACTCCTATAAGATTAGCAGGTGGGAAAAATGAAGAAGTGCAGTTGTACCCCGCTATGGGGATTATTGAGTCATTCCCACATTTCCAGCAAACTCACAGAAACATTACTTCCTATCGGCACGTGGACAAAGCGGAGGTAGAACGGCATGCGGACAAAAGATGAAAGGAAATTAAAAACCGTCCTCGGATCGGTTTCAGCCGATATATCCGGCGTTAAGCAGTTACAGGAAGAATTGCTGAAGTCGGAAGAAAAATACCGGACCATCCTTGAGGAAATGGATGAGGGCTACTATGAAATCGACTGTAAGGGAAACTTAACTTTCATTAACGAAGCCGGAGCACGCTTATACGGCAGCACCAGGCGTGAGATGCTGGGTATGAACTATAAGCAGTTCATACTAAAAGAAAATTGGGGCTCCACAGTATCAGACTACGTCAGTGTCTTTAAAACCGGTATCCCAAAGCGAAGGCGCTCTGGGATCAGCCTGAGGAAGGACGGTACCATAACCTTTCGCGAGGACTCAATCTTTCCCCTCCGCAATGAAAAAGGAGAAATTACCGGGCTGCGCGGCATTTCCCGTGACGTGACTGAGCAAAAACTGGCTGAAGATGCGCTTATAAAAGAGAAGCTCTACTCGGACGCCGTTATCGACAGTCTTCCGGGCATCTTCTACGTCATCGATACGGAAGGCCGTTTTGTGCGATATAACAAGAATGCCATGGACGTCGCGGGGTATTCGGCAGAAGAAGCGCAAAATATGCACGCCTGGGATATTATTGCCGAAGAGGACAGGGAGCTTATGGCCGCCAAACTGATTGAGGTCTTCAGAGATGGGGCGGCTGACGCAGAGGTAAAAGTAGTAACCAAAGCAGGCAAAAAGATACCGTTCAATATCACTGCCAAACGCGTGGTACTTGGAGACCACACCTATATGCTAGGGACGGGCATTGACATAAGTAAACGTTTAGCAGCCGAGCGGGCCAGGGATGAAAGTGAAAAGAACTACAAGCTACTGGCCGAGAATACTACCGATGCGGTGTTAAAGCTGGATTCGAATTTGAATATTACCTGGATTTCTGCCCCAAGCAGCCGGGATAGCGGCTTCACAGTGGAGGAGTATCAGAACTTACCCGTTGAAAAACAGTTGACACCCGAATCGTTGAAAAAGACGATGGAAATATTCGTAGCAGCCTATGAAGATGAGAAGGCTGGTAGAGGGACTCCAGATCGTCATTATGATGTGGAATTCGATGTATACCGCAAGGATGGTTCCACTTACTGGACGGAAAACAGGTTCCAGGTTATCAGGGACGAGCAGGGCAAAGCTACGGGGATGTTGATGCAGGGCAGGAACATCACAGATCGCAAAAACGCCGAACGGGCAAGGGATGAAAGTGAAAAGAACTACAGGCTGCTGGCTGAGAATACCACGGATATCATAACAATCGTGGATAAGGACCTTAACCTGGTCTGGTTATCCGCCTCCGGTGAAAAATTGACCGGATTCAGCTTCGAAGAACAAAAATATATGCCCCTTGATAAAAAAGTAACACCTGAATCGGCCAGGAGATCGCTGGATTTAATTAAAAGAATGATGCGGGAGGAAATGCAAGGAACTTTCCCACCGGACCGTCAATATGATATTCAAAGTGAACTGTACTGCAAGGATGGCTCCACGATATGGTCAGATTCGAAGCTGCGATTTATCAGGGATGATCAGGGCCAAGCCGTCTCCGTGCTTATGCAGGGCAGGGATATTACCGAGCGTAAGAAGGCTGAGGACGCCCTGCATAAGACCATGGCGGAGCTGAAGCGCTCTAACGAGGAATTGCAGCAGTTTGCCTATGTGGCCTCGCATGACTTGCAGGAACCCCTGCGCATGGTATCGAGTTACGTTCAACTCCTTGAAAAACGTTATAAAGACAAGCTCGATCCCGATGCCCACGACTTTATAGAATACGCCGTTTCCGGCGCCAAGCGTATGCAGAACCTGATCAACGACCTCCTGTCTTACTCAAGGGTGGGGACACGCGGCAAGCCCTTCACGCCCGTCGATTGTTCCGAAGTTTTGTATGCTGCCACCAGTAACCTGGAAGTAGCTATCCGTGAGGCCGAGGCGGTTATCGATCATGACGACCTGCCCCAGGTAATCGGCGACGAAGGACAATTGATACAGGTATTCCAGAATGTAATTGGCAATGCCGTCAAGTTCCATGGTGAGGAACCGCCGCACATCTGCATCGCTGCCAAACTGGTTGGGGACGAATGGGTTTTCTCAGTGAAAGATAACGGCATAGGCATCGACCCCCAGTTCTTCGAGCGCATTTTCCTGGTATTCCAGCGCCTGAATGGGACTGACTACCCGGGCACCGGCATTGGGTTGTCTATTGCCAGGAAGGTAGTGCAGCGCCACGGTGGCAGGATGTGGCTGGAATCACAACCCGGCCAGGGAAGCACATTTTATTTTACGGTCCCGATAAGGGAGAAAGGAGACAATGAATGATACAGCAAGATATTGCGGTAAAACCAGTTGATATTCTGCTGGTGGAAGACAACCCGGGCGACGTACGGCTTACACAGGAGGCGCTAAAAGACGCCAAGTTAAAGATCAACCTGCACGTCGTCAACGACGGCGTTGAGGCCATGGCCTTTCTTCGGCGGGAAGGCAAATATGCGGAGAAACCGCCAGCCGACCTGGTACTGCTTGACTTGAACCTGCCTAAGAAGGATGGCCGGCAGGTGCTGGCGGAAATAAAAGGTGACTGCGACCTGAGGCGCACACCGGTGGTGATAGTCACCACATCCAAGGCCGAGGAGGACATCGTCAAAACCTATGACCTCCATGCCAATTGCTACGTTACAAAGCCTCTTGATCTCGATCAGTTTATCATGATGGTCCAGTCCATATCGCATTTCTGGCTCACTATAGTAAAGCTTCCGACGGACGGGCGGTAAGACATCAAATGAACAATCAACCCATCAATATCATGCTGGTGGAAGACAACCCGGGCGACGCCAGGTTAATAAGCGAGTTGCTCAAGGATGTCAGGGGTGGACGCTATCAGCTGGATCACGTAGGCCAGCTTTCCGAAGGGACCGAGCATATTAAGCGTGGGACAGTGGATGTGATACTGCTCGATCTGGGCCTTCCTGACTGCAGCGGCCTCGATAGCCTTACCACTGTCAAAGGAATCGCCGACCAGGTGCCGATCGTGGTGCTCACCGGGCTCGATGACGAGGCGGTTGCAGTGACAGCCGTAAAGACCGGCGCCCAGGACTACCTGGTAAAGGGACAGGTGGACGGGAACCTCCTGTGGCGTTCCATACGCTACGCCATCGAGCGCAAACAGCTGGAGCAGAAGCTTGCTTTTGTAGCCACTCATGATAGCCTCACCGGGTTGCCCAACAGGTTTTTGCTCCAGGACCGCCTTGCCCTGGCCATTAGTCAGGCGGAACGTACCAGTAAAAAACTGGCGGTATTGATGCTTGACCTGGACCAGTTTAAAAACGTTAACGATACGCTGGGCCACAGCATGGGTGATGAATTACTCAAAGCAGCCGGCGAAAGGCTGACCGGGATAGTGCGAGGGTATGATACTGTCGCCCGCCTGGGCGGGGACGAGTTTATTATCCTGCTTACCGAAATTGGTGCGGTTGCAGAGGCTGCCGAGATTTGTGGCAGGATCATTGAACTATTCAGGAAGCCGTTTATCCTGAATCAGAATATAGTTAACGTCACAACCAGTATCGGTATTGCTGTATACCCTGACCATGGAAAAGATGCCGAATCCCTATTAAAGAACGCAGATACCGCCATGTACGAGGTAAAAGGGAGCGGCAGGTGTAATTTTGCAATATGCAGAGAGGTGGAATAACAGGGACATTTAAGGTGTACATCAGGATGCAAAATATATGAACATATTGATGTTGGAAGACAACCCAGCCGATGCCAGGTTAATACAGGAGCTTCTCAAGGATGTAGGAGGCGCCCACTATCATTTTGAGCAGGCCGACAGGATTGCCGGCGGCATCCAGCGGCTCAAGTCCAACAGCATTGATATTGTACTTCTCGATCTCGGCCTCAAAGACAGCCAGGGCCTGGAAACGCTGCAATATTTATCCACGCATGTCAGTAAAGTACCCATCATTGTCATGACCGGGCTTGATGACGAGGTCACAGCCGTCAGGGCAATGCAGCAGGGAGCGCAGGATTATCTTATCAAGGGGCAGGTGGAAGGGGCGACACTGTGGCGTTCGCTGCGTTACGCTGTCGAACGCAAGCGTGTGCAGCGCCAAAATGAGCTTTCCCTTAAAGTACTCGAGACGCTCAACAAGCCGGGCGAACAAAGAGAAATAGTGCGGGAGATCCTCCTGCTCATCAAGGAGTTCAGCGGCGTTGAGGCGGCGGGCATGCGCCTCAAGGAAGGGAACGATTATCCATATTATGAATCCGAGGGCTTCGTTCCCGGACATGTATTGACCGAAAATTATCTGTGCGTCAGAAACGATAACGGCGATCCTGTCCTGAACTCCGCCGGCAAACCGGCCCTTGCAGGAATATGCGGTAAAGTAATTTACGGGCGTTTTACTCCCGGACGGCCATGTTTTACCAGGGCGGGCAGCTTCTGGACTAACGACATCTTTGAGCTCCAGACTTCCCATACGGGCAATCATCGGCCCACTTATGCCCGCAATACATGCGAACTGGAAGGCTACCAGTCGGTCGCTCTCATACCCCTGAAGGCAGAGAAAGGCAATATCGGGCTCCTTCAATTATGCGATAAAAACCGCGGCCACTTCACAACCGATTTCATTGAATTCATTGAAGGCGTTGCCCAGAGCATCGCTGCCATCCTGGCTCGCAAAAAGGCAGAGGCGGATCTTGAAACCAGCTATATTTCACTGCAGAAGAGCCTACGCAGCACAATCGATACCGTAGCCAAGATGGTAGAAATGAGGGACCCCTATACTTCGGGACACCAGCACAGGGTCGCAAGCCTAGCAAAGACCATCGCCGCGGAAATGAATCTGGATGAGTCTGAGGTTGACCATATCTGGATGGCGGCTACTATTCATGATGTAGGCAAAATGCAGGTACCCGTGGACATTCTCAGCCGGCCAGGCAAACTAACAACCCCCGAATGGGAGATTATAAAGGCGCACCCTCAGAACGGCTACGAGATACTAAAAGAAATGAAGTTACCCTGCACGGTAGCGCAGACAATACTGCAGCATCATGAAAGGCTGAACGGCTCGGGATATCCCAATGCTCTTAAACAGGATGAGATATTACTGGCGGCCAAAATACTCGCTGTAGCGGATGTCGTCGAAGCTATGGCATCTCACCGCCCATACCGTCCGTCCCGCGGGCTGGATAAAGCCCTGGAAGAGATAACCATTAATAGCGGGATTTTATATGACCCGGATATCGTCAAGGTCTGCCGCAGCCTCTTCCTTGAAAAAGGGTACACTTTGGAATAGAACCCTGTGAAGGAAGTGCTGACAGGGCTAAACAATATCGTCACGAGGAACGTTGCGTTTAACTTCTTAACAAGCAGGATGAGAGAAGGGCGCAGCCCTTCTTGGCAAAAACAAACCCTCTCCCTTGAGGGAGAGGGCAGGGTAAGGGTGATAAAACAACTTAGGAAATTCTCTTCTGAATCTTCGCCCATGACCCGGTCGTTAAAAAACTGTCATCCATATTACCAACCATCGTCCTGAACCTCTCTATCGGGACCGCGAAAGAAATCTCATCCCTGGCAATGAACGGCCGCGCCGATATATCAAACATCCCGATGACCGGCTTGGGCTGAACAGCCAAAGACTGGAAATACGGATGATACACAATTGATGAACACCCGGAACCGAAGGGCGCAATTACTCCATTGGGGTAAACCTCATCGAAGTTGGCCAGGGTGAAGAGCCCCGCCAAAACATCCGGCTTTGCAAAGAAAATAACCACCTGTGGATCATCTACCTCTTCCAGCAAGTCCCAGCGCTTGAATACGATATAGTGGCCGGGGGCCTCAAAAGGCAATTGGTGCTTCATCGTTTCTTTCACTATGTCAGGTGTCTTCTTATAGCGTTCCCCCTCCAGCTTGCCCGGTATCCCGCAAGAAAGGAAATACTCGAAGTTCGGCGTAATCTCCGTAGCAAAGCCTACATACCGTTTCCCTCCAAAACATCCGATCGATTCTGCATTGAACTGCATCGGCTTCCCCTTACGGGCTTTCAGCAAGGCGGCGATAATGCATCTGTTTACAGTGCCCGGCAGTATAAGATCGCTTCCTTCCCTGTCTGTATAGTAGAAGGTGATCGGCAGCTCGGCATCGTTAAAATACTTCTTCCACAATGAAATAAAGTTGTCCCTCTCGGTCTTATCCATAATTATGGCCTCCCGTTAAAGATTATAACAGTTTCCTTCACCCCTTCTTCAGCCTCACTTCAAGTCCGTTGAACCCGTGCGTATGCACCTTTGTCTCTGAATAGGGCCACTTGAAATCCCCCTCCGACGTCCAGACCAGCGAATACCCTGCAACCCCAGCTTCCTCCAGCTTAAAATTATCCACCCTGTGAGGCCCATATCCATCCCCTGCATCCGAATACAAAACGCCGGAACATGAACCGCTCTTACCCGGATGGAATACATGCAGTGTCAATACCCCGCTTTCCACGGTCGGCACGATGCTTCCCGCGCGGACCAGTAAAGGCAGCTTCTCCAATGGCGCCTCAAGCTCAATCGCCGTCCCGCCCTCGAATACTTTATCGCTCCAATAGTCATACCATTCCCCACTCGGTAAAATAACAGCCCTCTTCCGTGCACGTTCTGTTACCACAGGCGCTACTAAAAAGGCGTCTCCCGCCAAAAACTCATCATCCACCTTCCACAGATCCTTGTTGCCCGGCTCGTTCCAGAAAATCGGTCTTACCAGCGGTTCGCCCGTCCGGCTGGCTTTCCAGGCCAGCGTGTACCAGTAAGGCATCAGTTTATAGCGTAACTCCAGTTGCGCCCGCAGCATCTCCAGCGCTTCCACGCCAAACTCCCACGGCTCCCGCTGCGGCAGGTAGAAAGCGCAGTGCGTGCGGAAAACAGGCAGGAACGAATCGAGCTGGAACCAGCGCACATACAACTCCGGCGATGGGTGTTTGGTAAACCCGCCTGTATCAGGCCCTGAGTAAGGCTGGCCGGAAAGTCCCAGCCCCAGCACGGTTGCTATAGTCTGCCGCACCGCCTGCCAGGATGTCTCGATATCGCCCGTCCAGCACCACGAATAGCGCTGCATGCCTGCCCAGCCCGCACGTGACAAAATGAAAGGCCGCCTGTCCGGTTCCAGCTTGAGGCACGCTTCATAGCCCACCTTGTTCATCAGCATGCCGTACACATTATGTGCCCGGCGGTGGTCGCCGCCTGCGCCGTCCATATTGTGTCTCGTGCACAGCGGCAAACTCCCGTCGCCCGATGCTGCAAAGACAGCCGGCTCGTTCATATCCTGCCACAGCCCGGAGATTCCGTACCTGAACAGGCGGGTGTACAGGTTGCCCCACCACTCGCGGGCGCGGGGATGGGTGAAGTCAGGGAAGACCGTCCAACCCGGCCAGACCACACCGTTAATCACATTGCCGTCCGGGTCCTTGCAGTAGGCATCCTGCTCTAGTCCGTCTCTATAAACATCCCAGTCCGGGTCCAGCTTTACGCCCGGATCGGTCATGGCCACCAGATGTGCACCCGTCTTTTCCATCACGGAAGTAAACTCATACAGCATGGGGTACCGTTTAAGATCGGGCGTAAAGACGCGGTAGCCGTCCATGTAATCGATATCCATGTAAAGCACACTCAGCGGTAGGTGATGCTCCCTGAAACCGTTGAAAACGCGGCGCATTTCCGCCTCCGAGTTGAAGCCCCAGCGTGAGTGCTGGTGCCCCAGCGCCCAGCGCGGCGGCAGCGGTGCCGTTCCTGTCAGTTCCGTAAAGCGCTGCAGCGCATTGGACGGGGAACCGAAGGCAAGATAGTATCGAAGAGGTCCGCCCTCAAATCGCACTTCGGCATGATCGTCCAGCGTGACCGTACCGTCGAAAGTGTTATCGTAAAAGGTCAGGTAGCTGCCGCCCTCTTGCAGGCAAAGATAAACCGGCATAGTGATGTACATAGGATCAACGCCTGTTCCGTAACCCCCTCCCGGGTCCTTGTTCCAGCAGCGATATTTGCCCGGCCGCAGGTCCAGTCCGGCGGCGCGCTCGCCCAGCCCGTAGATGCAGGCTTCAGGAGGGAGAGTCGCTTTGTGCTGCCATGCATGGCCATATTTCACTGGCGGCTCCTCACGGCGCACCAGTTGCCCGGCAGCATCGTAGAACAAGAGGAATCCGTCATTTGACACGGCAACCTTTAGGGCACTGCTCTGCAAAAACCAGCCGTCGTCCGTGCGGTCCAGCATTGGGTTGAGGATAGGCCAGTCCGTCTTCTCCACGGCATAGGATGGAGTCATTTCTGCCTTGTCCCATGCCAGGAACAGAAAATCAGTTGCCAGGAAGCGGGCGGTCAATGTGGAAAACTCGAACTCGAACCTCGCCCCACCGGGTATGGTGGCGGCCGAAACCAGCCTGCCGATGGTTTGTGGTTCTGAAGGGGCTTTGGGCGGAGCGAACCTGGCATCGAGCTTGTCCCGAAGGCGCGTATAGGCAATAGCTTTCAGTACGTTTGGGATGCCGGCCAGCCGTATGCTGTGAAAAGTCGCTGCAAGCTTGTTCATGTTCTCATCTCCTCCACCTATCGCCGGTATATTAATACGAGGCTTAAGTTACATCAAGATATTAAGCCTGTCAAAATTGCGGTTTTATTTGGATGCATAGCGTTGTCAGATATCAGACATGAAATAAATGCTCATTAAACAAAATCTCTTTTATCAAAAGCGATGGATTTGCCGCAACCAAACCGGCTATCTCCCGTTTTAGCTTTTCCACTCCAGCGTTAATCGATTCCAAGATGTCAGGCAACTTGGTTAGACTGCTAATAATGATTGGCAACGCGAAAGCCTCATCAAGTACTTCGTCATAACGATTAGCATTTTCCGATATGTATACATAGAAGCATGCTCCCATATCAAGTAGATCAATCGGGTTTAATGCCTCATCCAAGTCCACCTTGATAATACCCCTGTTCTCATCTGTTATTAGAATTGGAATATATAATTCGATAGGAATAAACGGAAAATCTTTCAATAATGCGGGTGCATAATTGTCCTTAATGAATTTCTCTTTGAAAACACTGGGCACCTTCTTTACAGGACCATCAGCCTCGTATTTTATTTTCCCGGAGTTTTCCAAAGCATGCCATCTCCGCCCAATCTCTGAGTTATTGAGGACATCGGAATATAGTCTTCTGCATTCGCCTCTCCACCTACCTATAAAATACTTGGTGGCAGCCATCATTTGCTCACATGCTACATGTATGGTCCTATCTGAATAGTTGTCTTTTTCGCGCGAAGCATTATCCTTTTGTACTTCCATTGCTCTTTCCGCAAGCACAGGCACTTCGAAACAGTCGACAGGCCGAGTGGGCAGTAAATTATGACCATTAACGAATAATGGAAATCGTGATAAATCGGCATCAGCGGGATCAGGATGTTCAAAAAAGAGAATTTCCCTATCGCTTGAATACTTACATTCTGCAATGATATTTGTATACAGCTGAATGTCGCATCCCATTACCCTTGGCGCGTTTGCTTCACGCCTAGAAGCCCAAATATCTATTTCGCGCCACAAGCCATCTTGTGTGGGATCTTCCGGATCAGCCTCCGGGGAAGTGGCATCAAAGTAGCGTGCGTTGGTCGCCTGGAAATTGTGATTCTTCAGCGATTTTCTTGCTTTCAACTCAAGCGGCATACCGGATTTACCCAAGTTTTCTAGTACTATTTTTTTCCCTTCCGGACTTTCCAACCAATCACGATAGCTTTTGACGCCAGGCGTCGTATTTTTGGTCATATTAACCTCCGTCCTTCGATTTTATGCAAAGAGTTAGCACTCTTTTGTCCATTTCCGTGGTAACTTTGGGAAGTTTGATATGGCAATGCTGGGAGTCATTTAGGAAATTTAATAGTATGATTCTTCAAAACGAATTCCACGCGTATAAAGGCATCAATCATTTCATCCCAAAGAAACCCATCTTTCCCCTTCAGCAATGCCCGCCTCGTCATATTTGATTCTAACGCCTGCCAACAGGTCATTCAAAGATAGACTGTATTATAAGTATTATTATACCCTATCAGGGTATAGTATCGAGAAGTTCAGGCTTGATTCTAGTGTGTATCTAAGAAAGTGAATACTTAACTTGGACGATATTAGAAAATTTCTCAACCCAAATACCCAATTCCAAGTTAATATAGAACGATAGAAGACAATCCACGTCACGTAAGCAGAGTTACACAAGGAACGATCCCTGTCCCCGGTATATTTTATGTTCCTCTTTCCAGAGCTCTTCTTCCGGCTGAACATGGCCGTCGCCGCGTATATGCAGAATTTGCACATCCCGGGCGGCTACACTCGTTCCTACAAGCAGACGGCGGTGGCAGGAAGAAGGATCCTCTTCCGCGCATAGAATACAAGTGCGGTGTTTCTTTATCTCCTCGTTCAGCCTGTCAATCCCCCCGGTAAAATAGTCCTCGTACCGGATGTGATCATAGGCTACTAATCTGTTTGCTTTCTTTGTGCTCTTCAGATCAGGGACGAGGCCACCCAGCAGGTTGCCCAGGTAAAGATATTGGATTTCTAACGGGGCGAGCAGCTTTTCCAGGTTCTCAAGGTTGGCAAAGGGGACCCACCGGCTGTAGGGTTTGCTCCGGACATCAACAAGGCACTTGATCCGGTTGTCCTGAAGCAATTTGATGAACTTCTCCGGAGGATGGTTGCTGTGGCCGATAGTAAATAGTTGCATGGTCCGACTTCGTGGGACAGGGCATTCTAGTCGAATAGCTGTTTTATCAGCGTTTGCTTATCCATTTCAAGATAAGCCGCCAGATCCATGATAACGTTGTTTAGGGTACCGATTTTTAACGAATCGTGTGAGGGCACAGTTAAATGATGTTCGCTGCCTTTAAAGGTGGTAGTTAGCCTGATATGGCTTCCAGTACGGCGGGTTTCATGATAACCGTACTTGGCTAAGAGCGTTGTGAGTTTTTCGCCGCTGATATCACGCGGCAGCTTCATACTTTGATGACCTCATCCTTGACCATATGCAGCCTGATCAATAGTGGTTTGTCCGCTGCATCGAAATGGCAATTGACCGCGTCCAGTGCCATCACTTTTAGTTGCTCGAAGGTGTCAGCTTCCGTGAAGATGGAATAGCCAAGCGCCCTTGCCTGATACCCACCTTCAGGCGCTTCTTCAACTAAAAAGATTATCTCTTTCGCCATTTTTATTCTCCTATTCAGGGAAGCAGACCGTTTGGGAAAACCTTGCTGGTCATTAATAAGTTTAGCACAGTTAAAGGGGCGTTTGTGCTTCGCCTCGTCCTATATCCGGCCAACGCTCTCCGGCGGCTTTCTTTCAGCTTAAGGTCGATCATATCCGCTCTGGTTTCAGCTTCGTTCAGATATTTCTCTCAATCGCGGCCGGTGAATATATCCAGGTATTCTTTGTATACATATGATTGGCCATATTTTTTATCTTTATCTTTGGGGCTCAGTATTCCCTGTTCAATGAAGCGGTTGATAACCGTTTGCGCACCAGCACGGGTAAAGCCAGTCCACTTTTGAATGGTGGATACGTTTATAATGGGCTGGCCGTAGAGTTTGGGCAATACCCTCATTGCACTCTCAGAGGCGCGTTTGCCTAGTGCCTGGACTTTAGCCATATCTTTCTCGCGCAGAACAGTGATTCTGCTAACCGTGTCAATAGCTTCATTGGCTATTTCTATGACTCCGTCAAGAAAATAATCCACCCATTCGGAAATTTTTCCGTAATGGTAGCCCTCAAGTTTTGCATAATAAAGCTTCTGATGCCTTTTAAAATATGATGATAAAAACAGGACCGGTTTTTCCAGGTAGCCTTCTTTCCACAGATAAAAAGTGATCAGCATCCTTCCTGTTCTCCCATTTCCATCCAGGAATGGGTGGATCGTCTCAAATTGAGCATGTATAATTGCCGTCTTTATTACAATGGGTATTACGTCATCTGCATGCATAAAAACTTCGAGTTCTCCCAGTGCCCTGTGCATTTCGGCAACTGGTGGTGGCACAATACTGGCATTATCAGGACGCGTGCCACCTATCCAGTTCTGGCTTTTACGGAATTCACCGGGATCAGAAAAATGCGTACCCCGAGCTTTTTGCAAGAGTTCCTTATGCAGTTCCCTGATGAAGCGTAACGCCATGGGGAAATTATCCTCAGTGACCCGTTTAATTCCATAATGGAGGGCTTCGATATAGTGCAGAATGTCATCAACATCAGCAGGAACGCTTCCGCTCATTTTTACTTCTGCTTCAATTGCATCAACCATTGTCGCTTTTGTTCCTTCGATCTGGCTTGAAGAGGTCGCGTCTTTGCGAAGATACATGAGCAGGAAGAAATCGGCGTCCGGCAGAAGCTTTGTGATGCCGTCGAGTTTGCCCAGAAGCCTGGTCGCTTCATCGTTTTTCTTTAAAATTGAGGGGGCAAAGTTAAAGCTCTCTTTCGGCGGGAACGGATTGGGAATAAAAGCTTTAAACCCGCCGGGTTGAGTTGTCATTGCGCCTATTTCAATGTTTTTCATAAGTTTGTTGGCATCTTCCGTGTAATGTATACAAAGTATAGTTGTTTGTAGACATTTGGTCAGGACATGTATACAAACCTGGCTCCTTTATAATTCGAGATTTGCTATTGTTTCTTATTCTATCGCAAAGTGTTCTGTTGTATAATCCTCATTTATACCGTGCACAATATTGAGATTAATGACCAGTTCCAGCATGCGCTGGACGTTATGGAGAAGACGGTCAAGAGCGTCTTCATCACAGGCCGTGCAGGCACAGGCAAGTCCACGCTGCTTGAGTATTTTCGCAGTATAACACGTAAGAAAATCGCGGTGCTTGCTCCCACCGGCGTGGCGGCCCTGAACATCAAGGGCCAGACCATCCACTCTTTCTTCGGCTTCAGACCGGATATAACGCCCTATAAGGTGAAGAAGATCGAGAAGGACGACAGCATCTTCAAGAAGCTGGACATCATTGTTATCGATGAGATATCGATGGTGAGGGCCGATCTGCTGGATTGTATGGACAAATTCCTGCGCCTGAACGGGCCGTCATCCCGCAATCCCTTCGGGGGCATACAGATGGTGTTCGTGGGTGATCTCTACCAGCTTCCGCCCGTGGTGACCTCGAAGGAGAAGGCCGTTTTCACAGACCTCTATGAAACGCCATATTTCTTCAGTTCCCAGGTATTCAAGCTGTTTGACATGGAGTTCATCGAGCTGGAGAAGGTCTACCGCCAGCATGATCAGCGCTTCATCGAACTGCTAAATGCCATCCGCAATAACAGCATCGAGGCTGACGGGCTGGGCCTGCTCAACGAGCGCTTCGTACCGGAGCAGGATGCGCCGGGCGGTGGGCTATCGGTGCGGCTGACAACAACCAATGCCATGGCGTCGGACATCAATGCGGGCGAACTGACGAAGCTAAGAGGAAAGTCGCGCACTTTTAAAGCGCTCAGAGAAGGCAAGTTCGGCGATGAATACCTGCCCACGGCAGAGGAACTGACCCTCAAGGCGGGCGCCCAGGTGATGATGTTGAATAATGACTATGGCGGCCGATGGGTCAACGGTAGCATGGGCAAGATACTGGGGTTCAAGAAGGATGAGGGTGGCGATCTTTACATCAGGGTGCGGCTGTCTGACGGGGAGGATGTGGAAGTGGAGCCCTTTGCATGGGAGATTATTAGCTATAAGGTGGAGGGCAGGGAGATAGTGTCGGAAACCGTGGGAACCTACACGCAATATCCGCTTATGCTGGCCTGGGCAGTGACTATCCACAAAAGCCAGGGTAAGACTTTCGAGCGGGTAGTCATCGATATCGGCAAGGGCACGTTCGCCCACGGCCAGATGTATGTGGCGCTCAGCCGCTGCACCTCACTGGACGGAATTGTGCTCAAGCAGCCCATCCTAAAGAAGCATATCTGGATGGACTGGCGCGTGGTGCAATTCGTGACAGACTATCAATATAATAAGGCCGAGGAGGTATTTTCGGCTAAAGATAAGGAGAATCTGATTCTGCAGGCCATCAAGGAAGGCGGAAAGTTGCGCATGACCTACCTGAAGCCGAACGATGAGAAGTCAGTGCGCATGATCAAGCCGCTGGAAGTGGGGAATTTCACCTATGGCGGCAAGACTTTCCGTGGTCTGCGTGCATTCTGCTTCAACCGGGGTGAGGAACGGAATTTCAGGATAGACCGGATATTAGAAGTTGGCAAAGTATAAGGGACTCTGCTGCTCATGGTGACCTTTACCTCGGCCCCAATTCTTTATGTACCTTCTTGAGCCATTCGGCGATAGGGATTTTCTGGGGACAGGCTTCTTCGCATTCACCACATTCTATGCACTGGTCGGCCCGCTGGTTTTCAGGTATCGATGCGAAAGCCTGGTGGTAGAAGAAGCGTGCTGTCTTCATGTCATCATACATGATACCGTTATTGTAAAGTTGGAAGATACGCGGGATCTCTACCCCCTGTTGGCAAGGCATGCAGTAGCCGCAGTTGGTGCAGGGTATCGGGCTGGTCCCCTTAAAGGCCTTTTTTGCACGCTCGATCAATTTGAAGTCTTCTTCAGTCAGCGACCCGGGGCCTGACTTCTCAGCCACAGCGAGATTTTCCACAACTTGTTCGAATTTGCTCATTCCACTGAGCACCAAAGATACCTCCGGGTGTTCCCATATCCAGAGCAACGCCCATTCAGCGAGAGTATGCTGGTGCTTCGCTTCCGCCCAGATCTTCGCCACGGCCTCCGGCGGTTTTTTGGCCAGGCTGCCGCCCCTCAGCGGCTCCATCACCACCACCGCCAGGCCTTTGCCCGCAGCATACTTGAGGCCTTTGGTCCCCGCCTGGTATTTCGTGTCCATGTAGTTGTACTGTATCTGGCAGAAGGTCCAGTTATCATATGCGTCCACGATCTCTTTAAAGAGGCTGTATTCATCGTGGAATGAGAACCCCAGCTTGCCAATCCTCCCACTGGCCATGGCTTTCTCCGCCCAGTCGAATACTTTGAGGTCGCGCAGTTTGGGCCAGAACATATTATTCAGCCCGTGCAGCAGGTACAAGTCTATTACGTCCGTTTGCAGGCGCTTCATCTGTTCATCGAGAATTTTGTCGAAGTCGTCCGCCGTTTGCACGCTCCAGGGCGGCAGCTTGGTGGCGAGCTTTACTTTCTGATGGTAGCCGTCCAGCAGGGCCTTGCCGATCACCACTTCGCTCTTGCCCGCATGGTAGGGATAAGCGGTATCAACGTAGTTGACTCCATTATCGATGGCGTGGCGGACCATCCTGATAGATTCGGCCTCATCAACGTCCGCCGGGTTATTCGAAGTTTGAGGGAGGCGCATGGCACCGAAGCCGAGGGCCGAGCCCTGCCAGTTCATCTTTTTACCGAAGGGACGGTATTTCATTGTATGAAGTTAATGATATTCTTGGAGTCGGGTAGTTTGCAAGGCCGGCGGTGTCACTACGTCTAACGCCTCTTCTCATAATTAGGCTATGATTTATCACCCTTACCCTGCCCTCTCCCTCAAGGGAGAGGGTTCATTTAACCAAGAAGGGCTGCGCCCTTCTCTCTTCCCGCTTGTTGGGGCTATTGTCATGTCGTCCCGATTATATCGGGATCTGCTGGTTAGTTCTATTGCCATGCAGGAGATCACCACGGGACTTCGTCCCTCGTGATGACATTATTCCTACGTGCTAGCTGGTAGTGAGTTTGCGGGTTACGATAGGTGTAACGGCCGCCAGTGCAACTAGTGCTGCAAGGTAGACGATTAAATTCAGAGCACCTACAAAGGGATCGCCGGTCGCCAGCCTTGCTACCAGGGCGAAGGGCGAGGGACTGACGAAGTAGGCCAGGGTAAACATCACCAGGATGCCCAGCGAGTAAATGAACTGCGACCGCTCCCTGTCCCTAAAAACCAGCGATACCATCAGTGCGATCATGGCAACTATGCCGGTCACCGTCATGGACAGCAGGAGGATCATCCCGACATTCTGGATTGTGAAGCCGTTGAATCCCAATAACACCACCCACAGCACGCATTGCAAAGCGCCGACCACGACCGAGGCAATAATCTTGGCGCCGGTGACCCAGTTGATGGAGACAGGCGCCGACAGCAGTGTATCAAGCGTCTTGTTCTCGATCTCCTCTGAGATAGAGTCAATCACCATGCTGCCGGCGATAAACGCCGGGAAGAACATGAGTATAGGAATAATGATGGTATAGAGGAACTCGTAGGTCGAAAAAGGCTTGCCCCTGATATCCTGGTACCTGACTATTACACCTTGCTTATCCCTGAGGTAATTCTCATAACGCTCCATTGGCTCTTTGAGCAGCATAAGCACCAGCGTGGCCTGGGCATCCATATCGGGCAATACCAGCTTCATATTTACCGCGCCCTTTTCTTCAGGAGGGATATAAACTATGGCATCAAGATTTCCCGCTTTGAAGGCGGCCTCGGCCTTGTCAGCATCATCGAAATTATAAACGTGATGCCTGCGCTCCTGCAGGTAGGTGATGAACTGGCTATTCTTATCACCGAGCACGCCGACATCACCGATGACTGGTACCAAGCGGCTGTCGTGGAA
>JBEKCL010000033.1:0-20950 GCA_050014895.1 Dehalococcoidia bacterium | reverse complement strand
GTATCCCTATCGGCGCAGTCGGCGGCAGGGAAGATGTCATGTCTGTTGTGGGCGCCCTGGACCCCAGGGCCGAACATTTTGGCCCATTGTTCCCGATGGGTTCTTTCTGTGCCAATCCGCTGGCTATGGCCGGGGGCATAGCCTTCATGGAAGAACTGGAAAAAGGCAACTATATTGCCAATTCGATCGCACGTGCAGCCGACCTTGCCAAAGGCATCAACGAGATTACCGCACGGCTTAAGCTAGATGTCTCTGCGCATTCCCTGTACAGCATTGTGCACTTCGGGCTGAACGGTAAGTTCGATATGAGCCAGGTACTTGAGGTTTTTGAATTTGACCTTATGATCCGGCTTGGATTGCTATTAGGCAATCCGGGAGCGGTTGTGCTGCCGGGTCATGTCTATATGTCAGGTGTAGTCACTGAGAAAGACATCCAAAAAAGCCTGGCGGCTTTTGAGACTGCTTTTAAGTTATTTAAATAGAATTATTCTCCAGACTAAGAGAAAAATGGTTCTCTGAGAGGAGGCAACTAGATATATGCCATACAAGAAAATTGTAGTAGTAGGCGGTGGAGCAATTGGAGGGATAACTGCCGGGCTATTGACACGAAAAGGGGAGAATGTTATTGTCCTAGATGCCGACCGGGAACATGTCGACAGGATGAATAAGGGGTTGGAAGTCACCGGTTTTCAGGAATTCACTGTGCCTGTTAAGGCAATGCTACCTGCTGAGTTTTCCGGCGATAGCTATCGTGGATGGGCTGATATTGTGCTTATAGCTGTAAAGGGTCTGCATACTGAAAAGGCGCTTTCGTCCATATTGTCCTCAGTGTCCAAAGCAGCTCCGGTTGTATCCATGCAAAACGGCATAAATGAGGAGACAATCGCCAGGATCGTAGGAGCCGAAAGAACTATCGGTTGCAGCATAACCTGGGGTGGAACTAATAAAGGCCCCGGGCAGCTTATACAGACTACTGAAGGGGGCTTCATCATAGGTCAATGGCCTACCGGAAAAAGCAAAATCGTAGATGAGACTGCGGAGTTACTATCCAAGGCTTTTACCACCGAGGTCTCAGATAACATAATTGGTGACAGGTGGACCAAGCTACTGATCACCGCATCGCTGACCGGTGTCGGGACTACGGCGGGTCTCACCTATGGCGGAGTCATTGCCAATGAAACTGCCCTTAAAGTTGCGTTGACTGTCATTACTGAAACATATGATGTCGGTAAAGCTGCGGGCGTTGAGTTCGCTCAGCTGATGGGAGTAGCTCCTTCAATCGCGCTGGTGCGAAATAAGGCCGATTTCGTGAATGCTGCCAAGCTCATGGAATTTGCTTTCTCGAAACACGGCGCCACCAAACCCTCTATGTGGCAGGATATCGAGAAAGGCCGCAAGACCGAAGTGGATTTTGTTAACGGGTATGTTATGAGGAAGGGCAAAGAAGTCGGTGTGAAAACGCCTGCCAATGAGATGGTTACAAAGGTCATCAAGCAAATCGAGGAAGGAAAGAAATCACCCTGTCTGGAAAACCTGAAAGAGTTTGACCAAATCATCGCTCATTTGAAATAGTAAAACAATTAAAAGGAGGACCTATATTCAATGGCAAAAAAACTGATCATCCAGGTAGCACCATTCGGTTCCAACACTTTACATGAAAATACTCCCAATCTTCCCAACCTGGGCAAAAGGACACCATACCTGCCGATAACACCTGAAGAGGTAGCGGAGGAAGCATTACGCTCATATAATGCAGGAGCCTCACTCTGTCATATCCATGCCAGGGACAAGAAGAGTATGCTGGCAACACCGGATATCAAAGTTTGGGGAGAAGTGGTAGCCCGTATCCGTGAGAAATGCCCGATCTTAATCGAAGCCGGCGGCGGCATAGGCGCATGGGTCAACCTTGAAACCTTTCAAATAATCAATGCGTCAGAAGACCAGATGCTGAACCTGCTCAATATCAAACCCGAGCCTGATATGCTCACCTTAAACATGGGCACATTTGACATGTCTATCGGCAAATACGGATTTGCCACATTCCGCAACAGCCCCCCATTCCAGAGGCAGATAATAAAGGGAATCAAGGAGAGGGGCTGGGGTATGGAGCTTGAAATCTGGGATATCAGCCACCTTTACAATACCATGTCACTTTGCGAAGAGGGATTATTTGACAGGAACGAGACCTTCCATATCGATTATCCGCTGGGCGTGGCAGGTGGACAGCCAGCTACTGCAAAGCAATTGATGTATATATCCGAGGAAGGCAAGAAGATGTTCCCCAATGCCAAATGGCAGGCGCTGGGTATTGGCAAGGACGAGTTCCCCATGATTACTATGGCGATGCTCCTGGGCGCTGACAGCGTCCGCGTAGGGCTGGAAGACAACATCTATATCTCCCACGGTGAACTGGCGAAATCCAACGCTGAGCTTGTTGAAAAAGCCGTTAGAATAGCACGTGAGCTGGACTTTGAAATTGCGACCGTTGAGGAAGCAAGAGAGATGTTGCACCTTAAGAAAAAGTGACTGACTCCGGTAGACACTGGTCTATAAAAAGTGAATAACTGACTTTATTAGGATAAAGTTTTCGAGCAAGCGGCCTTCTCGCAAAAGGCCACTTGCTCGTACAAATTTTATGGAAGTCGGTTAGTTTACACAGCAAATCGAATCTTTTAAAAGAGGGAAATTGCATGGTAGATAAATCAACGGCACAATACCAGCTTCCCACCGGGGCGCGTAATTATATCTTTATTCTCCTTTTCCTTCTCTATTTCTTCGATTATACCGATAGGATGGTGGTATCTTCACTACTTCCTTTTATACAGAAAGATTGGGGTATAAATGATCAAGAAGGAGCCCTGCTCCTATCGTCAGTATCCTGGGCTATATTGGTTTTCACGTTTCCTATATCGATTCTGGTCGATAGATGGAGTCGAAGAAAAACTGTTGGAATAATGGCGATTTTCTGGAGCCTTGCTACGGCTGCCTGTGCATTCATGCCTAGTTTCAAGGCGCTATTTTCTACCAGGGCTCTCATTGGTGTTGGTGAAGCTGGATACGCTCCGGGTGGGACTGCCATCTTATCAGGCCTGTATCCCGAGGATAAACGTGCCCGTATGATGGGAATATGGAATGCATCTATTCCGCTTGGCAGCGCACTGGGGATTGCCCTGGGCGGGGTAATCGCAACTTATCTGGGCTGGCGGCATGCCTTCGGCCTTGTAGCTATTCCTGGCTTCATCGTAGCCATTCTTTTCTTCTTTATTAAAGATTACAAAACTGTAGAACTCACGAAAAATCCTGAAGGTTTAGTGAATAATACCTCCAAATCCAGGCCGAGTTTTGCAGAGATTGCCAGCAAGATCGCGAGGACGCCAACCCTGTATTTTGCGTATTTTGGTTTCGCGATGATGGTTTTCGTTACCGCATCTATGATGATGTTCCTCCCGACCTTCTTTACAAGGGTCTCCGGCGTTGCGCCGGCTCAGGCGGGATTGATGGCAAGCGCAGTCATGGTACTGGCTGTAATTGGAGCCCCGCTGGGCGGCTATCTCGCAGACCTCTGGTTGAAGAAAAGGAAAAATGCCAGGCTGCTATTCTGCTCTATCTCAGCAATTATATCTGCTATGCTTCTTTTCATATCCATGTATCTCACCAGCGGCACATTACAGTATATAGTCCTGCTGCTGCTTGGGATCTCAATAACGTCCTTTATTCCCGGCGTATCGGCGGCTATGCAGGATATAGTGCACCCGGGGCTGCGTGCGATTACATTCGCTATAGCCATAATTATCCAGCACCTGTTGGGTACCGCGTTGGGCCCCATTGTGACAGGAACAATTTCGGATGCCTACGGAATTCAGGCGGCTTTTAAGATACTTCCCGCGTTCCTGTTTGCCGCAGCAGTGATCTTCTTTATCGGCTCTTTCTTTTTCAACAAAGACTATGACCGCGTCGAAAGAGTCGAACTGGTAATGGAAAAATAATCAATATTGTCTGATGGCCCGCTTTTACATGGCAATTCCCGGAATTAGCATGAGCGGGCCATCAGGGATATCTATAATCGCGCGAAACCTTCCTGTAATTTCTCTATCCATGGATATTTAGAACTAGCTATCGCCATTTTGCCTCAAATATATAAAGGCTTCGGTCGTTGTCTCTGAAAGCTTTCTCTATATATTCATATCTCATATCGCAAGTAATGAGACCAAATATTATAAAATATTGGAGAATTCTATAGAATTTTATATAATTTATGGCGATTCATTACATACAGGTTGTATATATGAAAGAAAAGAGCACGGACCAGAGTCAGGAAGAGATAGTCAGCATCAGTGAAGCCAGCCATTTACTGGGAGTCAATGAAGCAACTTTACGGCAATGGACGGACGAGGGTAAATTAAAGGCTTTCATTACTCCGGGGGGACACAGGCGCTATTCCAGGTCCGACTTAAAAAAATTTACCAGGTCAAGCCGGAAGATATTGGGTATCAAGGACCTGGCTGTGGAGATAGAAGATACCACAAAATTGCATCGTGAGATTGCCAGAAAGTTTCTTGAAGATAATCCTAATTTCCGCCAACCCGGCCCTGTCTTTTACAAACACCTGGCGGATATGGGACGGCGCCTGTTGGATCTGGTCGTGAAATATGTGGGAGAGCCTTCTACCAGGCAGGAAACGATTTCGGCGGCGAGGGAAATAGGGACAGGTTTCGGAACCACTCTGGCCGAGATGGGAGTACCTTTGACAGATTCTGTGGCTGCATTTCTTTCGCATCGCGATCCTTTTATGAAAGCGGCTATTCATATTATCAGCAAGCGTGAACCCGTCAGAGGCAGCATTATGGAAGCAATACCTCTGGCCAATCGATTTATCGATGAGGCACTTGTTTGTATGATAGCTGCCCACCAGCAATATACAGGTAAAAACGCGGGTGATGGAACGTCATGATATCGATTTCCCGCCTTCTGTGTGATACGGTTGGTCCGGGGGACAATCTTCGCTACCTGCATACTTCGCCTGAAATGCTGGTTACTCATACCACTCATCCGGATGTCCCTAGGCCGGTGGTGGTCTGGAATTGTACCAAGCAGTGCAACCTGTCATGTATTCACTGCTATGCCAGTGCAGGCAGTAAGGTAACGCACGAAGAAATGGATACAACGCAAGGGAAGAGGCTAATAGGGGACCTATCCAACTTCGGAGTTCCTGTAATATTGTTCTCCGGCGGTGAGCCACTACTCAGAAAAGACCTGTTTGACCTGGCAAGATGTGCGGTAGAACAAAAAATAAGGGTGGCACTTTCAACAAATGGTACTCTAATAAACGGTGAGATAGCCGACGCTCTACGGGACATTGGTTTTGACGAGGTTGGAATAAGCCTTGACGGCATTGGTGAAGGCAACGACAGAATCCGCGGAAAAGAAGGCGCCTTTGATAATGCTCTACAGGGCATAAGGAACTGTATGACACGTGGAATAAGGGTCTCGTTACGTTTAACTATCACCGGATATAACCATGAAGAAATTCCGGCTATTTTCCGATTGGTTGAGGATGAGGGCATAAACAGGGTATGTTTCTATCATCTGGCCTATTCAGGAAGGGGAAAAAGCCTTCGTGAAGTTGATGTGACGCATGTCCAGGCACGCCGGGCGGTCGACACAATCTGCGAGCTTACCAGGGATTTGCATAAGCGCGGCTTGCCTAAAGAGATTTTGACCGTGGGTAATCATGCGGACGGCGTATATCTATACCTGAAGATGTATAAAGAGGACCGCCAAAGAGCACAGAAAATACTAGATTTGCTGAAAACGAATGGCGGTAATAACTCAGGTATCAGGATTGGAGCAATTGATGAGTTGGGTAATGTCCATCCCGACCAGTTCTGGCAGCACTACTCTCTAGGTAATGTGAACAGCAGGGAATTCGGTGATATTTGGGCGGATACTTCCGAGCCGCTTTTACAGAAGTTGCGTGACCGCAAGGGATTACTGAAGGGACGATGCGGCTCATGTAAATATCTAAGCCTGTGTAATGGCAACCTTCGTATAAGGGCTGAAGCCGTATATGACGACTTATGGGCTGACGATCCGGCATGTTATCTAACAGACGAGGAGATTGGGTCTTAAATGGTAACGGAGCATAGCGAAGGGACAATTATTAAACCCAGGTTGAACCTCGTGGCCTGGGAGATAACCCGCGCCTGCAATTTGAAGTGCGCTCACTGCCGCGCCTCGGCGGTGGATAGACGCAGCCCGGATGAACTGTCTACCAGCGATTGTTATCACGTGATCGACGGAATCCTGGAAGTTGGAAAACCGATACTTATCCTTACGGGAGGAGAGCCGCTGGCCAGGCCGGATATGTTCGATATTGCACAATATGCAGTATCAAAAGGGCTGAGGGTAGTAATGGGGAGCAATGGCACGCTGATTACTGATGAGGTCGCCAACAAACTTAAAAGTGTCCCGATATCCAGAATCGCTGTCAGCCTGGACTTCCCTGTACCCGAGCTGCAGGATAAATTCAGGGGGAAATCCGGCGCATATTCAGAGGCTATCGCAGGTATTGCCGCCATTAAAAAGGCGGGCCTTGAGCTTCAGATCAACTGTACTCTGACCAGGCAAAATATAGCTTATTTAGAGCAACTTTTAACTTTGGCGCTGGATTTGGGGGCCGTCGCTTTTCATCCCTTTTTCCTGGTGCCGACAGGGAGAGGAAAGGGACTTGAAGCAGACGAACTTTCTTCAGAAGAATACGAA
Organism: Dehalococcoidia bacterium; assembly: GCA_050014895.1. Taxonomy (GTDB): domain Bacteria; phylum Chloroflexota; class Dehalococcoidia; order GIF9; family UBA5629; genus JAFGLP01. The sequence continues at coordinate 14,188 of JBEKCL010000033.1, read as the reverse complement.
AAAACATTGAATTGGATATACTCCAAGCAAATGGAGCTTGGTGACAGGATATTCTTTAAGCCGACGGATGCCCCGCATTATTTGCGTGTGCTGAAGCAAAGGCAGGCTGGTGATGTAAATCCTGGAAAGGCGATCAGTTCCGGCAATCCCGTGCATGCAGTTACACGCGGATGCCTTGCCGGAACGGGATTTTGCTTCGTCTCTCATACCGGTGCAGTACAGGGGTGCGGCTATCTGAATATCGAAGCCGGGAATGTGACGAACCAGTCCTTTGGTGAAATTTGGGCCAATTCCCCACTTTTTAAGTCACTGAGAGATCTCTCCAGTATTAAAGGTAAATGTGGAGATTGTGAGTACAAGAGAATTTGCGGCGGTTGCCGTGCGCGTGCATTCGAGTCAACAGGGGATTTTCTGGGAGTTGAACCCTATTGTTTGTACCAACCGAACAAGTGTGAGAAGGTACGCTAGATGCCTAATATCGCTGCTAACAATATTGACGATAAGCTGCTCGGATTGTTGCAGACCGGATTCCCATTAACTGCGGAACCGTACTCCGACCTGGGGTCTAAACTTGGCGTAACAGGCGAAGAAGTAATTAGACGTATAACAGCATTGAAGGCAAATGGCATTGTCCGCCAGATAAGCCCGGTGCTGGACGCCAGAAAACTGGGCTATCAGAGTACCCTCATTGCAATGAAAGTAAGGGAAGAAAAAATTGACCTGGCCGAAAAAATGCTCAGCGGGCATCCAGGTGTGAGTCATGCTTACGAACGTGACCATGAGTTCAATATTTGGTTTACCCTATCCATGCCTCTTTCAGCTAACATTGAGACTGAGCTGCAAAAATTATCTTCTAGTATCTGCGCTGAAGCTGTCTTTACTCTGCCGGCGGTCAGGGTATTTAAGTTGCGAACTAACTTTGGTCCCGATGAAGATAACCACATTGAAGACGGTATGAGCCAGGTTAATGCTCTATCAGAAAGAGTGGAGTTATCTGAAATTGAAAGAAAGGTCATCAATGTTATACAGGAAGACCTGCCTTTAAGCAGCAACCCTTTCCGTAATACATCGAAAAAGCTTGACATAAGTGTTGATGATTTTCTGGGTTATTGCCGCTCCCTTCTACGGCGGGGAGTTATCCGGCGCTACGGAGCATCGATAAATCACTATAAGGCCGGATACAGGGCCAATGCAATGACGTGCTGGAAGGTTCCACATGATAAAGTGGAGACCGTTGCCGCCGGGATAACATCATTGAGGCAAGTTAGCCACTGCTACGAGAGAGAGACCAATTCATCCTGGAGTTACAACCTGTATGTAATGATACATGGAAGTTCAAAAACGGTTTGCCTGGATACTGTGAACAAGATACGTGCCGGAAGCGGTATCAGCGACTATGCAGTGTTATTCAGCACGCGGGAATTCAAGAAGACCAGGATCAGGTACCTGGTGTAAGAGATATATATGAATCCGTATTATCCGCTATTTTTAAATGTCCAGGCGAAGAAGTGCACCGTCATAGGCGGCGGTTTGATTGCTCTGCGGAAGGTAAATAGTCTGCTCGAGCACCGTGCTGATATCACAGTAATCAGCCCTTATATTTGCAAAGGAATTGATGATCTGTTCGCACGGGGCAAAATACAGGTATTAAAGCGGAAATATCAGGCAGGTGATCTTGAGTGCACCTTTTTAGCAGTCGCGGCAACCGGAGACAAAGGCTTGAACAAAAAGATAGTCAAAGAGGCTAAAAAGAATCAAGTACTTTTGAATGTTGTGGATGATCCTGAACTGTCGGATTTCATTGTCCCGTCAGTGTTACACAGGGGAGACATCTCAATTGCTGTCTCCACAGGTGGCAAGAGTCCCGCCCTGGCCCGAAAGATAAGGAGCAGGCTGGAGACACATATTGCTGATGAGTATTCAGCGCTCGTTTTGCTGGTTAATGATGTGCGAACTGAACTGCAGCAAAAGGGAATTAAGTTTAGCGGCAGCGCGTGGCAGGACGCACTCGACCTGGATTCCATGGTCGACCTCCTGAGGAAAGGAGACAACTCCGGAGCGAGATCGATATTACTTAGCAAACTGAAAAAATCGAAAATGAAAAACAGGGAATAACGTATTGTATGCATATAAACCTGGTGGGAATTAACTATCAGACAGCGCCGATTGAAATTCGTGAAAAAGCGGCGATAAGCTACGAACGGCTAGCCGATTCACTGTCCGCATTGCGTAAATATGTCACACACGGCGTGATATTGTCCACGTGTAACCGGACGGAGATCTACGCATCCGCCGGCGATGGCAGTGATGTCACAAAAGCGTGTGATGCTTTTCTTAAAGAGTATCTGCAAATTGATGTTGATGGCCTGCCAGCGTTCAGGTATTCGATGCAGGACTCAGCCCTGGTTGAGCATCTTTTCCGGGTAGCAAGCGGCCTGGATTCAATGATTATTGGAGAATACGAAGTACTGGGACAGGTGAAGCAAGCTTTAGAATCTGCGGAAAAAGCAGGGATGGTCAACCTGGCATTAAGGCATATTTTCCATAGCGCCATACGTACCGGCCGCATGGCACGTGAAGAAACAGGTATAAGTAAATATGCGTTATCTGTTAGCTCAGTAGCAGTAAATAAGGCGCTTGACATAATTCCAGAGATCAACAAAGCGAAGCTTGTTGTGGTTGGTGCTGGAGAAGCAGGCAGGCAAGTGGTCAGGGTTGCCAGAAGCAGGGAAACGGCGAAAATAGTAGTGGTGAGCAGGACGGAGGCACGTGCAATACGATTGACTGACCAACATGGCGGAAGACCAGCGGGGATTGAAAAACTAGCGACCGAGCTATGTGATGCTGATATCGTTATTACCTGTGCGGCCTCACCTCATGCCATATTGCACCATAAACATGTGGCTGAAGCGATGAGCAAGCGTCCTGAATTACCCATGATCATCATTGATATTGCGATGCCGAGAAATGTAGAGCCTGCAGTGAATGGGATAGCCAATGTTCATCTTTTCAACATCGATGACCTCAACGAACTGGCGGATAAAAACAGGGTGCAAAGAGAGCTGGAGATTGCCGCAGTAGAAAAGGTAATTGAAAGGGAAAACAACATATTAAGGAAATGGTGGAAGGCCTATAAAGTCAGGCCGACTGTAAAGGCCCTCATGGCGAAGGCTGAAAAAATCAGGTCGAGTCAGTGTAACAAGTCGCTGAAAAAAATAGCCTCACTCTCAGATGCAGATAGACAGGCTATAGAGATCCTTACAACGTCTATCGTAGATAAGATACTCAGAGACCCGATTTTGTATCTAAAGTCTTCAGGTTTTAAAGGAGACGGCGATGAAAGAGCTGAGCTTATAAAAGAACTATTCAAGCTGGATGAGCCCAAAGATTATGAGTGATAAGTTAATCATAGGTTCAAGAGGCAGTAAGCTGGCACTTGTGCAGGCCGAATCGGTGGCCGCACAAGTACGGCAGGTATGGCCGTGCCTCGAAGTCCAAATTCGTAAAATCGTCACTGAAGGGGACCGGAATATGGCCGTGAACATCGAGGAAGCGGGTGGGATCGGCATCTTTGTCAAAGCGCTTGAAGACGCCTTGATCAAGTGCGAGATAGACATGGCCGTTCATAGCCTTAAGGACCTTCCAGTATTGCTGCCCGACGAGCTCGGTCTTATCGCCGTAACAGAAAGGTCCGATCCGCGTGATGTACTGGTTGCTTCTGCGCCTATTAGCAGACTCAATCCCGGAGCAAGAATCGGCACCAGTAGTGTCCGGCGTTCTGCCCAAATCAGGAATATGAGCCCGGACCTCAAGACAGTGGGTATTCGAGGCAATGTCGATACGCGCCTGCGTAAAGTAGCGTCAGGGGAAGTCGATGGAATAATTGTTGCAGCGGCCGCTATGTTGCGGCTTGGACGTGCGGATGAAATAACCGAGTACCTGCCCATGGACTGTTTTGTGCCTGCTGCCGGACAGGGAGCCCTGGCTATAGAAGCCAGGCATGACAATAAATTGGCCGCAGATGTTGCCGAATCTATAAATCACGTGCCCACGTGGCAGGCAGTGATTGCCGAGCGTGCGTTTCTGGACTATTTGGGTGGAGGTTGCAGCGCGCCGATATCGTGCATAGCGGTTGTAGAAGATGGATTATTAAAAATAACAGGGATGGTCTCGGACAGGGAAGGGATAAATATGCTGAAAGACCATCTAGAAGGTGATACTTCAAATCCTGAAATAATTGGTAGGCTCCTTGCCGAGAAAATGCTAAGCGAAGGCGCAAAAATAATAGTGGATGAGATAAGATGCCGGTAAAAATCGGGAAGGTATATTTAGTGGGGGCTGGTCCGGGAGATCCTTCCTTGATTAGTGTGAAAGCTGTCATGTGCCTCCAGAAGGCCGATGTTATTGTCTACGATCAACTGGTGTCGGGGCAGATATTGAATTATTCCCGTGCTGAGGCTGAGAAAGTATTTGTCGGCAAGACGGTTAAAAAGCATTTTGCGGAGCAGGATGAAATTAACTTGCTGCTCATGAAGAAGGCTATACAAGGCAGTACCATAGTCAGATTAAAGGGGGGCGATCCGTTCGTATTCGGACGGGGAGGAGAGGAAGCCGATTTCCTTCAGAAAAACGGTGTACCTTTTGAGGTTGTTCCGGGCATCACTTCAGCGATCGCCGTACCGGCATATGCAGGCATACCGGTAACGCACAGGGGTATATCGTCCTCGGTCGCTATTGTCACCGGGCATGAGGACCCAAGTAAGAAAGGCTCCAGCATTAACTGGAAGGGCCTGTCTACCGGTGCTGATACACTGGTTTTTCTTATGGGCATGCAGAACCTGGCTCAGATTGCCAAAAGGTTAATAGAGTGCGGGAGGAAACCGCAAACGCCTGTTGCCGTGATCAAGGACGGCACATTGCCGGTTCAGGTAATGACAACAGGTACACTTCAAAATATTGCAGAGCGTGTGAAAAAGGAAGGAATTACTGCACCGGCGGTAATAGTGGTTGGTGATGTTGTTAAATTGAGAGAACGGTTGAGCTGGTATGAGAAACAGCCGCTTTTCGGCAAGCGGGTCTTGATTACACGGGCGGGTCCTCAGTCAGCAGGCTTTGAGTTGCTTTTGTACGAGCATGGGGCGATGCCCGTTCTATTCCCGACCATAGAGATCCAACCTATTATAAGAAATAAAAAATTGGACGAGGCTATCTCCCGAATTAAAAGTTACGATTGGATCATCTTTACCAGTGTTAATGGTGTGGATATATTTTTCCAGAGGCTCCATAAGATCGGTTTAGATTCAAGGGCATTAGGCCATGCTAAAATTGGCGTCATAGGACCTGCTACATATAAAGCACTGGAAAGCTATGGGATTACCCCCGATTATATGCCCAAGCTATATACGGGGCATGGTCTTATAGCAGGTCTTAAGGGGAAACAGCTAACCGGCAAGAGAATATTATTGCCGAGAGCGGATATTGCAGATGACGAGATTACAAAAGGGCTGGCCGGTTTGAAAGCTGCGGTCGACGACGTTGCATTGTACCGTACCGTGCGCCCCGAATATGATATAACAGAGCTACAGGATACGCTTTTCAGGCGAAAGGTTGATATCATTACTTTCACCAGCTCGTCAACGGTTACTAACTTTGTCGCCGGACTCAGCCGCAAGGAAATATCGAAGATACGTGCCAAAATCGCCTGTATCGGCCCTAAAACAGCCCAGACGGCCATGAAAGCAGGCCTGCGGGTAGATATTTCAGCAAAGCAACAGACAATGCTAGGGCTGCTTGAGGCAATAGAAGATTATTTCACGGAGGAAACTTAGATGCCCAATTTTCCTGAATTAAGATTGCGCCGTTTGAGAAAGAACGAAGCTCTCAGGTCACTGGTCAGGGAAAATCACGTGGATGTGGGTGACCTGATCTACCCCCTTTTTGTTGTAGAAGGCAAAGGTATTAAAAGGGAAATTGAGTCGATGCCAGGTATTTTCCACTTTTCGGTGGACAAACTGAAGGCCGAAATTGAAGACCTGACCAGACTGCATATACCAGCAGTCATTCTTTTCGGCGTGGTGAACGAAAAGGATGAGGTTGGGTCTGGCGCTTATCATCCGAAGGGCGTCATACAGAAGGCTATACGTGCTATTAAGAAAACTGCACCCGACATGCTTGTTGTTACCGATGTCTGCCTTTGTGAGTACACAAGCCATGGACATTGCGGCGTGATCTGTGACGGTTATGTAGATAATGATAAGACGTTGCCACTGCTGGCGAAGATGGCGCTGTCACATGTAATCGCAGGGGCAGATATTGTGGCGCCGTCAGATATGATGGATGGCAGGGTGAAGGCAATAAGGGAGGCACTTGATATAAATGGGTTCGATACTACTCCCATCCTTGCCTATTCGGCTAAATATGCATCGGCGTTTTATGGCCCGTTCAGGGAGGCTGCAGGGTCTACTCCTCAATTCGGCGACCGCAAATCATATCAAATGGACCCGCCCAATGCCCGCGAAGCTATGCGGGAAATTGAGCAGGACATTCGAGAGGGCGCCGATATCGTTATGGTTAAACCGGCATTATCTTATCTTGATGTGATTAGACTGGCGCGAGATAGATTCGACTATCCGCTTGCTGCTTATAACGTGAGCGGCGAGTATGCCATGGTAAAAGCTGCGGCAAAGATGGGTTGGGTTGATGAAAAACGGGTTATATTTGAGATTCTGGGATCTATTAAAAGGGCCGGGGCAGACATTATAATTACATATCATGCAAAACAAGTTGCCGAGTGGCTTTATTTAGTCAAATGAGTAATGAAATGAGCGGAACGCAGAAATCACGCCGACTTTTCACCGATGCCCGCCGGTATCTACCGGGTGGAGTGGACAGCCCCGTACGTTCGTTTAAAGCTGTCGGCGGATCGCCGGTATTTATTGTGAAAGGCAAGGGGTCAAAAATATATGATGCCGACGGCAATGAATATATTGACTATATAAGCTCGTGGGGGCCGCTCATTCTCGGCCACGCTCATAGCCGGGTAACCGCGGCGTTAAATAAATGCATTGAAAACGGTACCAGCTTCGGAGCTGCAACTGAGCTGGAGACAAAGCTGGCCAAGATGATATGTGAAGCCATGCCCTCGATAGAAATGGTCCGTTTTGTTAACTCGGGTACGGAAGCCACTATGACGGCGCTTCGCCTGGCCAGAGCTTACACCGGTAGAGACAAGATCATCAAATTTGCGGGGTGCTATCATGGCCATTCGGATGGACTGCTTGTCAGCGCAGGGTCGGGTGTAGCTACCTTGGGAATACCCGATTCACCGGGAGTGCCTGAAGCTATCGCCCGCACAACGCTGGTAGCTCCTTATAACGATTTGAAAGCAATAACCAAGCTATTCGAAAAGTACCCGGATAAAATTGCAGCCGTCATCGTGGAGCCTATTGCTGCCAATATGGGTGTCGTTCTGCCCTCCCGGGGTTTCCTCAGCGGCCTGCGCAGCATAACGAAAAAATACGGAGCATTGCTGATTTTCGATGAAGTGATCACAGGGTTCCGCGTTGCGTATGGCGGTGCCCAGAAATTATACGGCATCAAGCCGGACCTGACCTGTCTCGGAAAGATAATTGGCGGCGGACTGCCGGTGGGCGCTTATGGCGGGCGTCGCGATATTATGGAAATGATTGCCCCATTGGGGAATGTTTACCAGGCAGGCACGCTATCGGGCAATCCGCTGGCAATGACTGCCGGTATCGAAACATTAAAGATACTGAATAATCAAAGTAATTATCAGCAACTGGAAGAGATGGGGGCTATTCTGCAGGAGGGGCTGGCGTCAGCGGCCTGCCGAGCAGGTATTCCTGTTACGATTCCGCGGGCCGGTTCGCTGTTAACAGTTTTCTTTACGGACAAGGCTGTGACGAACTATAAGTCCGCCAAAATGTCCGAAACCAAGCTTTTTACGGCGTTTTTTGGAGAGCTATTAAAGCGTGGCATATACTGGCCACCGTCTCAATTTGAATCTGCCTTTCTGAGCCTGGCCCATACGCCCGAAGATATGCGAAATACATTACGCGCTGCCGGGAAAGCGTTGGGAAAACTCTCCATTGGCTAGATCACTTCAGAGCAATTGCCTCTAATTTGAGAGGGAAATTCCCAGGGACTTCTTTTACGGCCACGCATGTTCTGGCAGGGGGCGCCTCTTTGAAATATTTGGCATATACAGCGTTAAGACGGTCAAAATCTTTCATATCCCGCATAAATATGGTCACTTTGACAACCTTCTCCAGGCTGCTTCCAACCGATTCAAGCGACAGTTTCATGTTTTCCATTACAATTTCAGTCGCCTTTTCGATGTCATCGGTGACAATAAGACCTTTGGCCAGATCGATAGGGTCGATACCGGACAGGAAGAGGAAGTCGCCTGCTTCCACAATATGTGAGTACGGTCCTGCTTTGAGTAATAAATCAGTGTTTATAGCTCTCTTTTCCAATTTGGGCACCTCCGGGGAAGATTATGCCAGATAATCGGGATGGTTGCAGTTGTGTCCTTTTGACTAACGTACTCATATATGCTAGAAATATGCCGTAGATGTCTTTCATGGAAGAAGCTCAAATCATGGTGAGGAGTAAATAAGTGTTTCGAAATTTTGGTATATGGGAACTTCTGCTCGTACTACTCATTGTGTTGCTTGTCTTTGGTGCGGCCAAGTTGCCGCAAATAGGAGAATCACTGGGTAAGGCCATTCGTAATTTCCGTAAAGGTCTGTCAGGCGAAGAGGACAAGAAGAAAGAACAAATCGACGCTAGCAAAACGGATTCCACAGATACAAAGAAGGATGACACTGGCAAGACAACATAGTCAGTGTAAAGATCATCGATTTAGAAAGAGTTGAATCGATTGTCTTCATCCAATTAGTAGGTTTAGACACGCTACAGGGTTCATAATTGCATGGATTTTTTTGGAATAGGTCCATTCGAAGTACTCCTTATATTACTGATTGCGTTTATCATTTTCGGTCCAAAACGACTTCTGGAAATGTCGAAAAAAGCGGGCAAGGTTATCAGCGATTTAACGCGATCTGTATCAGAGTTGAATGAGAAAGTGAATGAGGAGATGAAGGATAAGACATCCCCCCCGACCATCAATACAGTCGAAACCAAGCGCGTTGAAAACGAGGAAACGCATCAATCATAAATGGCAAATAAAGAAGTCAATACCATATGGGCGCATCTCAACGAGTTGAGGCGGCGCCTCATCGTTTGTCTTCGCAGACCAGCTCTTTCAAGTCCTGATATGGCCAGCCAAGGGCATCCATCTGATTTTTATCGATGTGACGGAGATGATTGGCACATACATGCAGGTGTGTCTTATAGCCGGAATTATTGTGTCAATGCCAGTGCTGGTTTATGAATTAATTGCATTTGTATCGCCCGCCCTGACACCGCGTGAAAAAAAATATGTTTGGATTATACTTCCTTTTATATTTCTCATGTTTATAGCCGGGGTAGCTTTCAGTTATTTTATTTTGTTGCCCCCTGCAATGCAGTTTTTAATTAGCTTTGGAGCGGATATAGCGACTCCTCAAATCAGGATCGAAAATTATATATCTCTGATCGGGAGACTGCTGCTGGCAACCGGCATGATATTCGAGATGCCGGTTATCACTACTTTCCTGGCCCGCCTGGGGATAATATCTTCCAAATGGATGGGACAGCAGAGGAAATGGGCAATCATTCTGGCTTTCATTTTGGGCGCTATAATTACGCCCACTTTAGATCCTGTGAACCAGACGCTGGTGGCGCTTCCTTTGATTGCCCTGTATGAAATGAGTATTTGGCTTGCAAAGCTAGTTGAAAAGAAGCGCACCGATAATCTAAAAACAGCTTCTGCATAACATATTAGATAAGATATTTTGTATATACAGATATTACATTTTATGTTAACATTATATCGATGCATAGCTATAATCAGACACAAGCGAAAATAGTTGCAGCCGCTCTAGACCTATATCTGGCACATGGTATAAAAAAAACCACTATCGAGGATGTCTCTGACAAATGCGGAGTAACGCGCGCCACGGTCTACAGATATTTCAAAGATAAGAAAGACCTTGTAAGGGCCGGCTTCATGTTAATGGTGGACCTGACACAAGAGGCGATAGCGGACCTTGACCGGCATAAGAATTACGATACTAAAAAGTCGGCCGAACGTGTGAGGCAGGCTATCAAGCAGTTGCCAAAAGGCGACATGCCGGCACGGGTCAACGAGCTGAAGTCGCTTTACCCTGATATCTTTACCGAATACCGTGATTCCAGGCTGGCTTCCATTCGTGAGATTTATAAGCATGTCTTCGATAAGGCCAAGCAGGAAGGGTTACTTGATCCTACCGAAGTCAATTGGGACCTGATGCCTGCCATCTTGTCCGAAGCAACCCTATTCATTACGGAAAGCCCGCTGGTATTATCACACGGCATGTCTTTCAGAGATATTTATTCAGCGATGATAGATCTGATGTTGTACGGGGTTATGACAAAGCGGAAAAAATAGCAGGCTTGTCTATCTGTAATTATCTTGCTTGCGTACGCCTTTAATTTTCCGGTCTATTACCCATTCAGCGAGCCACGGAAAGAACCTCTTCATAATATTCGTGAATTTGCCCGACGCATTGGGTATTATCAGGAAATCACCTTTGGCCATCGTTTTGATAAGCATCTTTGCCACATCTTCGGGCTCCATTATATCTGCTGCGGCAGAGATCGCTTTTGCTTCTTGCGGTTTTATCCTATTTGCTTTTTCCAGCATTGGGGTACGTACGTCCGGGGGGCAGAGAACGGAAACCGTGACATCATATCGCTTCAATTCACTCCTCAATGCTTCGGAAAAACCGATAACAGCGTATTTTGAAGCGCTGTAAGCCGTCATCCCGAAAACGCCGACCAGGCCTGCGATTGAAGATACGTTTACAATATATCCATTTTTGACCTTTAAATACGGTAACAAGATATCTATCGTATTCCATGTTCCGTATAAATTTACCTGGATGATCTCATTGAATTTGCCGAACGGAATGTTGACGAATTCCTGCGGATAGGAGACGCCAGCGCTATTTATAAGGATATCAGGAGGACCAAACTTGTTAACCGCATCGGGCAGTATTTTTTGGGCCATCTCACGATTAGATACATCCAACCCCATGAACGAAATACGCTGTTTTTCCGATATACAACGAGATTTGATGTTATTTACAGCACTTTCAAGAGCATCAATCTGCCGGGAAAAAATGACAACGTGACTACCTTTGGAGGCAAGTAGCTTAGCTATTGCCAGGCCGATACCGCTTGATCCCCCTGTGATATAAGCAATCAGTCCGTCATAATTTCGCATTCTCATTGCAACCAGTCACCTCAAGTAACAGAATCTATCATTTCTACCCACCTTTGTAAATTCAAGTACGAAGTTATACGATTGACGTTGGTTATTCAGATGGACTTTTGCTATCATGACGCTCAGCGTCAAAAAACTGATAAATATTTATTGGAAGCGGATATCTGAGAAATAGCTCATATACGGTGGAAATAATGTTCATGACATGGTTCCCAATGCTGAGTTCATTTTATTTAGTTATTTGACCTCAATTTAGCCTAAAAATGAAATAATGAAGCCGGACATAGCGGTTATTGTTCCAGCCATGAATGAGGCTGATGCAATTGCCAGGGTCATTGCCGATATTCCCCCTGGTATCGTTGAAGAGATTATAGTGGTAAATAACAACTCCAGTGATGCCACACCTGATATTGCCAGAAGTGCTGGAGCGACAGTGCTGGATGAACCCCGGCAGGGATACGGTTTTGCCTGTATGAGAGGGGTTAATTACCTGGCCGCACTTAGGAATAAACCTGACATTGTAGTTTTTCTAGATTCCGATTACTCGGATTATCCGAGTGAAATGACCGATTTAATAAAGCCGATCGTTGAACAGGACTATGATATGGTAATCGGCTGTAGGTCTTTTAATAAAAATGGCGGTGGTGCGATGCCGCTGCAACAAATATGGGGAAATTGGCTGGCTAAATTGTTAATCAAGTTGTTCTATGGGGTAAAATTCGGTGATTTAGGCCCGTTTAGAGCAATAAAATTCAATAGTTTGATGGCGTTGGATGTGAAGGACCAGACCTATGGTTGGCCAGTGGAGATGCAGTTAAAAGCTCTGAAACGCGGACTGCGAGTGTACGAGGTGCCTGTCAGTTATCGACCGCGGATTGGAAAATCCAAGATATCAGGAACTGTAAAGGGCACGCTGCTGGCAGGATATAAAATATTAAGCACTATTATTAAATACAGGTAAGCTATAAATGGAAGGCGCGACAGGATTTCCCATCTGGATGATAGTTGTTTTTATTATTTACACCCTACCCTTGCTTTTTATCTTCCTTTATAGCCTCACACAGGTTAATTTAGTATATCAATGCGCCAAGCAAACCAAAAAGGGCCATGTTCATTCTCATGATATTCATACCGGCGTTATTTGTGAAGAGGCACTGCCCTTTGTTACCGTACAACTTCCCATTTTCAACGAGATGTATGTTGTGGAGAGACTGATAGACGCAGTAATTGCCTTCGATTACCCGCGAAATAAGCTGGAAATCCAGGTGTTGGATGATTCAACTGACGAAACCAGTCTCCTCGTAAATGATAAAGTCCAGTTCTATAAAGCTCAAGGAGTTGACATTACCCATGTGCAGAGAAGCGACCGCAACGGTTTTAAAGCTGGGGCATTAGCAAATGGGCTTACATTTGCAAAGGGGGAATTTATCGCAATTTTTGATGCCGACTTTCTCCCGCGCCCTGACTTTCTCAGGAAGACTATCCCGTGGTTCGAGGACTGCCATATTGGTATGGTGCAGACAAAATGGGAGCATATAAATGACAACTACTCACTATTAACGCGTTTGCAAGCATTCGGTCTGGATGCCCATTTTAACATTGAACAGCGCGGACGCAATTGTGGCGGCTATTATTTGAATTTCAACGGGACTGCGGGTATATGGCGTAAGGACTGCATTATCGATGGCGGCAACTGGCAATCCGACACATTAACCGAAGATCTGGATCTAAGCTACCGGGCCCAGTTAAAGGGTTGGAAATTTAAATATCTTGCAGAGGAGGATAGTCCTTCCGAGTTGCCCGTCACGATGAGTGCGTTGAAAACGCAGCAGTTTCGCTGGACTAAGGGTGCCGCTGAATGCGCAAGAAAAAACCTGCCGGGTGTACTGGGGTCAAAAAATATCACTGCTGTGGTCAAGATACACGCATTATTTCATCTAACTAACAATATGGTATTTCCATGTATTTTTACGTCGTCAGTGCTGAGCATTCCGTTTCTATTTATTAAAAGCAACTACGCCGGGTACACGGGCATATACTTATATGCGTCTTTCTCGTTGTTGAGTTTAGTGGCGCTCGGACTTTTTTACTGGACATCGGAAAGCATGAGCCATAAGACAGGGATAATGTCTTTTATCGTGAGATTCATCACATTCCTGTCTTTTTCCATGGGATTTTCCCTGCATAATACAGTGGCTGTTTTCGAAGGGTATGCGGGCAAGAAAATCCCTTTCATCAGAACGCCGAAATACAATATCAGCACCAGGAAAGATAGCTGGAAAAACAAAAAGTATCAGGTCAATAAAATTGATGCAATTACGTTTGTTGAGTGTGCAATGGCTATATATTTTGCCGCAGGCATTTTCCTCGGCCTATATTTGAGGGAATACGCTCTGCTGCCTTTTCACATAATGCTGTCAGTCGGGTTCGCGACTGTCGCAGGCTATTCCTTACGACAGGCCAGCCCGACACATAAGTGAAACGATGATACGGGATAGGGTGGTCCAGGCAACTGCGGCGGCTCTTATGTTGGCTGGATTTGTGTGGCTGGGTTACTTCACTGTACGGACAAATTTTCTCCAGGTATTTTCCCTGTTCCTCATACTGTTCGCTCTATACGCACTGGTTATATGGAGGAAGCCATTCGTTAAGAATATATGGCTGGCACTGGGTCTTGCTGTTCTTTTCAGGCTCGTCCTGCTTTTCATGACGCCAAACCTTACTGACGACTATTTCAGGTTCATATGGGACGGCTTGTTTGTCGCTAATGGGTCAAATCCTTATCTTACGATGCCATCA
>JBEKCL010000032.1:0-20953 GCA_050014895.1 Dehalococcoidia bacterium | reverse complement strand
AGTTGTAGAGGCCAGGGTAATGGCCAGATCCCTGCGTATCCTGGCCCTGACATCTTCCAACCTGGGTTCTGTAATATCTACGCATGCGCCTACAGAACGGACTATGCTGCCAGCCCTGTCGCGCAGCACGAGCCCACGATCGACCCAATATCTTATTGTCCCGTCTCTACGGCGGATACGGTATTCGATATTATAGGGCTCGCCCGTTTGTGCGTGGCGGTTCAGGGCTTCAATTACACGGTCATGATCATCAGGATGAAGCTGGTTTTCCCAGGCGTCCAGCGTCCTGGGAAATTCTGCTTGCCCGAAGCCCAGCATACCTTCTATGTCTCCGAACCAGTCCACTTGCCCGCTTTCTATATCCCAGTCCCACACAATATCAGTGGTGCTTTGCACTGCCTTGCGGAACCGCTGTTCGCTTTCACTGAGAGCCTCTTCTGCCTGCTCACGCTGTTTACGTTCGCGCAGAGAAGTGATGCCATATGCCAGGTCTGCGGCAAGTTGTTCAAGAAGACTGACCTCATCCCGGTCAAATGCATCAGCGGCAGAGGAGTATACGTTTAAAGCTCCGATTGTCTGCCAGTAAGATTTTAATGGTAGCGCTGCCGAGGCGGCGTAGCCTTCTTTTTTGGCATCTTCAAGCCAGGGTGGGAAGTCAGGGTTTGTAGATATATCCAGGTTGACAAACGTATTACCGGAACGTATGGCCGTACCGGTTGGTCCGTTCCCATGCTCGTCGTCAGCCCATGTTATATTGATTGATTCGATGTAATGCTCGGATAACCCGCAATAGGCCATGGGACGGACTGTTTTCCTGTCATCGTTTTCAGCGAATCCTATCCAGACCATCAGGTATCCGCCAGTTTCAACCATCACGTTGCAGATATTCTGCAGTAATTGTTGTTCGGTAGCTGCCTGTACCACGGCCTCATTGCACTCGTACAACATCTTGTACAGGCGGTTTGTCTTCCTGATGGCTTCTTCCTGTTGACGGCGCTCCGTGATATCCGTCTGGAACGTGTAGACGGCTGGCTTGCCTTGCCAGGAAATATCCATGACATGAGATTCCACCCATTTTATTTCGCCCGATTTGGCTATGGTCCGGTATACGTATTTCTTCGGAGGTCTTTCGTCAGAATTCTGTCTGGACTGATATTCTTCCATTAAACGGGCATAGTCATCCGGATATATAAGTTCAGTTAATTGTTTGCCGATTAGTTCATTTCCGGTAAACCCGGTAATTGGAGATGGCCCGGACCTCGCAAATACAACTAGTCCCTTCTGCACTACATATATTGCCTCGTCCGTATTTTCAATCAATGTACGATAGCGTTCTTCGCTATCCTTTAATTTTTGTTCGGCCTGTTTTCGCCCAGTGATATTTCTACCGAATAAAGAAAAGCCTGTTATTTCCCCGGAGGGCGAAGAGATGGGACTCACCGAGAACTCTATATCTAAAGGGCCTTTGTCTGTATCATAATGACTTTCAAATACCAGGCTCTGACCCCCGAGCAACTGTTTGAATATATTATCCCAGGAAGCACGGTATTCAAGAGGTAGAAGCTCATAGGTGTTGTTTCCAACTTTTAATGGTCCTACAACCATCGAGAACATTTTTATGGCAGATTCGTTGGCGGCGGTCACAATGTAATCCCTATTGACTGATACGATGGCATCCGTCGTATTTTCCAGTATGGCGTTCAGGCGGGATTCATGTTCCTGCAGAGCCTTGAAGGTCAGGAACTGGTCCGTGATGTCATCGAAGGTAGCGTAAACCTGATAGGCGCTTTCTTCTCCCGGGCGGAACTGCGGAACGGCATTTATTTTAATCCAATGGTATTTATTGTCTGCCGGGTTGAAAATGCCCATGACCACATCCCTGACCGGTTTGCCGGTCCTGATGGCTACCGTTGCGGGGTGTGATTCACCTGGAAAATCTGTGCCGTCCTCCCTTATTGCCCTCCATCTTGGATCGTAGCTACTCCTGCCGAGAAGTTGGTCTTGTGATAGCCCGAGTATCCGCTCTGCGGCTGGGTTAGCGGATATGATGTTACCGCTGGCGTCCTGGTAAGTAATACCCTGCGCCATTGTGTCGTAAAGAAGACGAAATTCAGCTTCAGCCTGCCGGAGGGCGCTCTCCGCTTTCTTGCGTTCGGCTATTTCCTCTTCCAGTTCCTGCATCCGGGCCTTCAATTTCTCCATAACGCTGATGCTGATCTGTTTCTCAATTACGGCTTTTTCCGGTGCAAGCTTTTTGACCTTCTTTTTAGATTTAACCTGAGACAGGACTTCTTCAACCAGGCTTATCAGGCTGTCCAGTTCGACTGGCTTTCGCACAAATGCCACAACACCCATTTTTAAAGCCAGTTCTTCATCTTTCTGATCAAGGAAGGCGCCCGTAATGAAGATAAAAGGTATTTTCTGTAGTTTTGTGTCGGCTTTGCACTCCTGGAGAAACCTGAACCCATCCATAACTGGCATGAGTATGTCCGACAAGATTAAGTCGGCTGGCGTGTCGCGAAGTGTTTGCAGCGCTTCCTCGCCGTTTAAGGCGGTCATCACCTCGTAGTTGTTTTTTTCAAGTATAGCTTGAAAAAGCCTGAGGTTATCAGTACTGTCGTCAACTACAAGGATTCTCATGTTACATCCCTGATTGGCGTACCCCCTGCCTTGCCTCGTTGGACCCCGGATAAAAGGAGTATCTTAATTATTGTAATAATTATATATATGATCAGATAATGTCAAGTATTCCGAGGTGAATTTGCATTTAATTTAATTACCAGTAAACGAAATTGAAGTATTCAGCGAAGCCATAAATATGCATTATGTTATAATATTTTTGCTCGTGTATTAAATATGGGGATAAGGTATATAAAGGAACCCGATTTAATTGATCCTGTGATGGTGGCAGGCTGGCCCGGCATAGGCAATATCGGCCTGATCGCTGTGGATGCCATGCGCAGGACATTACGTGCCGAGCAACTAGCGTATATTGAACCATGGGAATTTTTCTATCCCAATAAGACAATTATCCGCAATGGGGAACTGGTAGACTTGAGCTTCCCTGCCAGCGAATTCTATTTCCAGAGGACTGATAAACGGGATGTCATCTTCTTCACTGGTGAAGAGCAGCCTACTGAGGGCGGAAGGATATATGCTGAAGGAAGCAAGGCTTATGCTATGGCGAACATGGTATTGGACGTTGCCCAAAAGTTTGGTTGCAAACGGATATACACATCCGGAGCTGCCGTTGCGCCTTTGCATCATACTGCAAGGTCCAGGGTTTGGGCCGTGCCAAATTCCAAAGCACTGCTGGAAGAGGTAATAAAATACGATAATACGATTATTATGTCCGGCGTGGAGGGCCGTGAGGGGCAGGGCGTTATAACTGGTCTGAATGGTCTCCTGCTAGGAGTTGCGAAGCACAGGGGAATAGATGCTATTTGCCTGATGGGTGAAATACCGGTGTATCTTCAGGGATTCCCGTTTCCGTATCCCAAGGGGTCCAAGTCGGTACTTGAAGTGCTAACTGCTGCGCTTGGCATTTGGATGGATATGGAAACAGTCAATCACCTTGCGGAAGAAAGCGAGAAAGAGCTTACAGATCTTTATGAAAAATTACCGCAGGAAGTGAAAGATCAGCTAGACCGCTTGAAACAGGCGACGGTGGCTGCCCCGGAGAGCGGTGAGGCTATAACAGAGGAAGATAAGAAAAAAATATTGGAGGACGTTGACAGGTTCTTTAAAAAAGAAGGCGGAGGCGAGCAGCATTGAATGCATCAGCGGTCATGCAATTCTATGATAGGCCGAAGTTGCAAAATACGGTATTGATTGTCGGGTGGAAAGAGGATGCCAGCAGGCTGGCTATCCGTGCGGCCGACTATTTAATACAGGGTCTTAGATGCAGGGAGTTCGGCAAGATCTTGCCGGAAGGTTTTTTCCCAATGGCGGGTGTGTCGGTGGAAGACGACGTGGCCCAATTTCCTGGAAGCAAGTTTTATGGAAGCAGCCAGCACAACCTTGTGATTTTTAAAAGTAATATTCCGCGGGCGGAATGGCACAGGTTTTTGAATACCTTACTGGATGCTGCACAGGAATGCGGAGTTAGAGAAATATACACTCTGGGAGCTATGATAGCAGCTTCTGCACATACGATGCCGCGTACGCTAATTTCTATTATGAACTCAGGGGCAACCAGGGTAGAATTGGAACCGTTTAACGTGATATCCAATACCGATTATGAGACGCCTCCGGGGCAGAAGCCAACCATGAGCTCTTATCTTTTATGGCTGGCCCGGCAGAGAGGGATAGCGGCGGTCAACCTGTGGGTACCAGTTCCTTATTATCTTTTAGCGGTAGACGACCCCCGTGCCTGCAAGAGGATTGTATACTTCTTCAATTCGAAATTGGATCTTGGCATAGACTTCACCATGCTGGATGCAGAAATTGCCGAACAGAACAGGAAAATCGCCGGTTTGTTTGAAAAGTCGCCGGAAATAGAAGCCCTGGTCCGCAGGCTGGAAGTGGGGAAGGGGCTTGACAGTGCTGAAAGTGATAAGCTGGCTCGTGGAGTGCTGGAACATTTAAAGAAATAAAAATCCAAAATCAATTCGGGAAATTCAAAGGACCAAATTCCGGACAAAATTAGAAAAAATTCTAAACTTCGAGTTTTTCAGTTTTGGTATAATTGATCGTTAATTTATCGGACAATAAGGAGGTATTCCTATGGCAGTCAGCTACCAAAAAGAAGGAAAGATCGCGATTATTACCCTTAACAGGCCCGAGGCTTTAAATTCATTCGACCCTGACCAGATAAGTGAGTTCAATAAGTGCCTGTATGATTTCAATGCTGATGAAGGAGTGTGGGTTGGTATCATCACGGCAACCGGTGAGAGGGCTTTTTCCGTGGGTGCGGATATAAAGACTACGCTGCCCAGAATCCAGGAAAGTTCCAACCGCGGTGAGATGCCGGCTCCTGCCATTTGTGAGGACATGCAAATATGGAAACCTCTGATTGCCGCTATTAACGGAGCGTGCCTGGGAGGTGGTTTCGAAGTAGCCCTGGCTTGTGATATCAGGATTGCAGCCGAAAATGCCACCTTTGGTTTTCCCGAAATCAACATCGGGCTGATTCCCGGGTGGGGAGGTACACAAAGGCTGCCGCGCGCCATACCGCTGGCCAAAGCCGCCGAGATATTGACCTCCGGCAGGCCAATCGATTCCCAGGAAGCCTACCGCATCGGCCTCGTCAATAAAGTAGTACCGGCCGCCGAATTGATGAATGAAGCGAGAAAAATGGCTGAGACTCTGCTAAAACCTGCTCCCCTGGCAGTAAGATCGGCTAAACAGGCTATGATGCAGGGATTGGAGACAACATTGGCTTGTGGATTGGAATTGGAGTACCAGCTTGAACGATATGTTACTCGATCGGAAGACTTCAAGGAAGGGCGGCAGGCTTTCATTGAGAAACGTAAAGCGAATTTCAAAGCTAAATAATATTTAAAAAGGAGATAACGAATGTCAATTAAGAAAGTTGGAGTAGTTGGTTGCGGACTGATGGGGAGGGGAATAGCGGAGGTAAGCGCAAAATCAGGCTATGATGTGGTTGTATCTGAGATAAATAAGGAACTGCTGGATAAAGGCATGGCTGCTATAAACCAGTCACTATCCAAGGCTGTGGAAAAAGGCAAGATTAATGAAGCGGACAAAGCCGCAGCTTTGGGCAAAATAAAAGGCACCATCGATATGCAGGATTTCAAAGACTGCGACCTGGTAGTCGAAGCGGCCATTGAAAACATGGACTTGAAGAAGAAGATATTTGCTGACCTGGACAAAATATGCAAACCCGATGCAATTCTCAGCACAAATACATCCTGCCTTTCGGTAATGAATGTGGCCGCCGTAACCAAGAGACCGGAAAAAGTGCTGGGTTGCCATTTCTTCAATCCTGTTCCGGTAATGAAACTGCTGGAACTGGTCAAGACTATCACCACCAGCAAGACTACCATTGACGTTGCCGTAGAATGGGGAAAGTCACTTGGCAAGACGGTCATTGTCGCGCCCGACCGCCCCGGCTTCATCGTAAACCGCGCTTATATGCCTTATGTGGTTGAGTCAATTGAAATGTTAGAAAACGGCGTCGCTTCGAAGGAAGATATCGACACGGGAATGCAGCTAGGATTGAATTACCCGATGGGTCCTTTCACGCTGGCAGACCTGGCCGGGCTTGATACAATTCTCTTTGTACTGGATGCCATGTATGCCGAGACAAAGAGTCCCAAGTTCGTTGCTCCTGTACTGCTGCGCAAGATGGTGACAGCGGGACACCTGGGCCGCAAAACCGGCAAAGGTTTCTACGATTACAATAAATAGTCCTACCTTGCTGGACTGATCATATAGTGCTTCCTCTAAGGCGCCCCAATATCGGGGCGCCTTACGTATGTTGACAGCCGGTTTTTGGTGGTATTATAATAATTTATATTCCCCTGGGGGAATATGCCCCGTTGCTATTAATTAGTTTTTCATTGTGTGAAGGCAATTTTGAATTCATCCTATATCCCCCTTCCAGGCTATGTTAGATCCGGTGCAATGCGATAAAGTTCGATCTGAATAAAAATAACGGAGGTCACCATGGCTGATATGAAACCGCTGAGACCCAAAAAGGACTATCTTGAGAATCTACGAAGGATGAAGCCCAATGTCAGGATGGACGGTGAGTCTATACCCAGAGACCACAAGGTCTTTATGCCCGCCATTAATTGTGTTGCGACCACGATGGAATTGCCAATGGATCCTCAATACAGAGACCTTATGACAGTAAAGTCGCATATTACGGGAAACACAATAAACCGTTACCTGCACATTCATCAAAGCCCGCAGGACCTTCTTTCAAAGCAGATGATGGTGCGGACCAACTGCCGGCTGGCCGGCGGCTGCATGCAGCGCTGCATGGGTATGGATGCTTTAAATGCAGTGTCGGTAGCTACATGGGAAATGGACCAGGCCCTGGGGACCAAATATTACCAGACTTTCCTTGAGTATATGAAGAAATACCAGGAAAACCAGTGGATAGGCAACTGTGCCCAGACGGATATCAAGGGAGATAGGAAAGCCAGGCCGCATGAGCAGGCGGATCCGGATGCATATCTTCATGTGGTAGAAAGGCGTAAAGACGGTATCGTTGTAAGGGGATGCAAGACTCACATAGGTATAGCCCCCGTTGCTGAGGAATTGATCGTCGTTCCAACCCGTGCGCTGACCAAAGAGGAGGACGATTGGGCGGTTGCTTTCGCTATACCGGGCGATACCAAGGGGGTTACTATACTGGCCCGTTATAGAGTTCCCAAGGACCGTCTGACGGTCAGGGCTCCAATTGCGGAAACCGGAGATGTTGTTGGCATGGTACTTTTCGATGATGTTTTCGTGCCCTGGGAAAGGGTGTTTATGAGCGGGACAAAGAAGGGTGAATGGGAGTTTGGAGGCCGGTTGGCACTGCTGTTTGCCTTGAACCACAGGAACAGCTACTGCGGCTGCAAGCCTGCTATGGTGGATATTATTGTCGGCGCATCGGCGCTGGCTGCTGAATATAACGGGGTGGGAAAATCAAAGCATATTGAAATGAAGTTGGCGGAGATGCTTTCTGTAGCTGAGCTGACTTACGCCGCCGGGACGGCCAGCTCGGTTTTCGGTAAGGTCCAACCTTGCGGTACCTGCACCCCCAATCCCGTATATGCCAATGTTGGAAGACGCCATGCCGGTGAAAACATATATAGCGAAGATAAGGGCCTGGCTGAGATAGCAGGCGGTATCCCGGCTACAATCCCAACCGAGAAGGACTTTCTAGACCCTTATACTGGACCGCTACTGAAAAAATATATGAAGAGGGCCCCCGGAGTATCGTCTGAAGACCAGGAAAGGCTCTGGAGGCTTATTGCCGATTTGACTTCCTCCGAGTACAGCGGGCTTCTCCAGTATGCGCACCTGCACGGCGGAGGGTCTCCTGTGATGGAAGCCATTGCCCTGCTGAAAGAGTACGACCTGGAAGAAAGGAAAAACCTTGTAAAGAACCTGGCGGGCATAAAAGCCGAGCCGATCAAGCCATGGCGCGGTGCTGAAGGTAAATCGCTTTAGATAAACTGGCTGGAATAACGATGAATTTGTGGTAAAAATTCATCAGTATGTAGCCGCCAAATTGCAAGTGTTGCTGCAGGGAATAAGTGCAATTTGGCAGTACCAAACATGCGGGATTCTACGTTTGAGTGTAGAGAGGTGAGGGATAAGAGTATATTGGATTATCTAAAATTGGAATAGCATGGTTTACCAGCAGGTAAATCAAATCAGGCATTTGGAATACAATCTTGCAATAATTGTATGAAATTTAGCTATAGGTAAACACAATATTGATATAATCAAAATAGCAATAGACCAAAGGTGTATAAAATAATGGATAACTATTGACATCTCGAATAAAAAGAGGTAAGATCGCTGGCCATGGCAGGGTTAAATGCATTTGGGTCGAAAGTAAAACTGAGCGAGGAGATATTTTCAATCGCCCCGGCTCACGAATTGTGGGTAGTGGCATGGACTTTTGCCCAGACGTTCACCATCTATGCCAAGGGTCACGAAAGGCTTCTTGCAAACTGGCAAGTCACTACTTCTCAATGGCTCACTTTGTGGCTGCTGTTTTTATCTGACAAGCCTTTAACATTGACTGAAATATCCAGAGCGATGCCAATTGAGGCTCATTCGGTAGGCGCTGTACTTGATAGGTTGGTAGAACGTAATTTGATAAAACGGCGGAGGTCCAGGAATGACAGGAGAACCATTTTAATAACGATAACGGAGCCGGGGTACCAGTTGTTAAGAAATGTCAGCCCGGATGAAGGTTCTTTTATCGAGAATGTCGTGGGTACGCTTTCCAAATCTGACCGGGAGTCTCTCAGGCGGATATCCAAAAAAATGCGTAATAATGTTTTGAAACTGATGTCGTTGGACCCAAAGCGTGCGGATGCAATTTTAAAACAGCTTACAGACGGTATCGGGACTTTTCAAGGCAAAATTAAGAAAGGCGATCAGAAACAGCATGTAAATAATCGGCGAAATGTAGCCAAACAAAAGTAATATGCCAAATAAGGAGGTGACAGGACCGAGAGATATCGCTTAACGATTGTAATGCAATCACGGCACTAATATTTAAGACGGAGGTTTTGGCATGTATTCGAGGCATTGGAGTTTCCTAAGCATTATTGCTGTAATGACATTGGTGGTGACTATCATCGCAGGTTGTGCGCCTACAGCGCAATCAACAAAACCCTCAGCGGCACAGGCTGAAGTTGGAGTGGTGAAACTGGGTATCGTAGGGCCAATGAAGTTTCTCTCCGGCGATCATCAGTGGAAAGGCGCTGCCTTAGCAGTGGAAGAAATCAATGCTGCCGGCGGGTTTACGGTAGGCACTAAGAAATATACTTTTGATGCCGACAAAGTTGATGACAATGAATTTGTAAGCACCCCTGACGCAGCCGCGGCAACGGAAAAGGCAATCACTGTAGATAAAGTCAACTTTATTATTGGTGGTGGCAGGACTGAATCCGTTCTTGCGGAGCAGGAAGTGGCCATGGACCACAAGACGATCTATTTTGGTATATCCCAGGCCAATCCGCCCAATTTAAAAATATTGAAGGATTATGACCGCTACAAGTACTACTTCAATATGCCAAATTGTATTACCACACCTAACTACAGCAGACTACTCGTAACCCTAGTCGCTCCCAGCATTGAGGCAACCAAAAAGGCTTTAGGGACGGACAAGCTCAACGTTGCCCTGCTAATGGAAAAAGCAGTCTGGGCCGATGATATTGCAGGAAGGGTAAAGAGTGTTCTGCCAAAAATGAACTGCACTGTTGTGGGAGAATGGAGGCCCGCTCCGCTAACAACCGATGTGTCTTCGGAGCTAACTGCGATAAAGAATGCTAACGCACAGTTTATAGTAGATGTATTTTCTGCGGATGGCGGAATTGCCGTGTCCAGACAATGGGGCGAGACTAAAGTTCCGGCCGTCATGGCAGGCACCAACTCAATCGCTATGAAGGATACCCATTGGACAACGACCAACGGAAACTGCAACTACGAGGCATACTTTGACTGGACGTATCCGGTAGCGATGACCGACCTTACCGTGCCGTTCTATGATGCGTTCACTAAAAAATATAATGAAAGAGCCACTTGGTCGGCCACCGGCGCCTACGACAACGTCTATCTTTTAAAAGCAGCACTCGAGAAGGCGGGCACATTGGATGCCGATAAGGTGGTTCCTGTTCTTGAAGGTATAGCTGTCAAGGGCGTAACGGCCCCGAACGTGGCGTTTAATGAAAAAACACATCCTGAATCACCGCATGCCATAAAATTCGGACCGGGCTACACTACCGGATTGGCCATTCAGTGGCTTGATGGCAAACAGCGGCCCTTCTGGCCGGATGGCAAAGAGATCTCCCCGGCCCTGATCGATATGGGAGTCCCGGCAGGATGGGACAAGGTGAATTACCAGGGTATGTCACAGTTCCAGGTAGCTCCATGGGTAGTGGACTATTGGAAAGGTAAGCTCTGATCTTAGAATCATAATAAGCGAATCTGCAGGAGATGTTTCTTTGTTAGAGTCGATCATAATCAATGGCCTGGTTACCGGCGGGATGTACGCACTCTTGGCAGTAGGCTTCGCATTGGTATTCGGTGTGGCCCGTATTATAAATATGGGCCACACCGCCTTTTACATGGCGGCAGCTTTCCTGATTTACATATTTACTTCCATGCTCGGCCTGCCCATCCTGGTTTCTGCCGCTATTGCCATAGTTGTCGTTACCTTGCTCGCATTAGGGTATTTCAAAGCCGCCATCGAACGTGTCAAACAGCATGAGCTCGCGGTATTGCTCATAACTATGGCGTTCGCAATACTGTTACAGGAAATACTGCTGGTATTCTTCTCCGCCGATTACAGGAGTATCAAACCTTTCTTCGAGGGGTACATGGAAATATTTGGCGTAAGGGTCACCTATCAACAGCTGTTCGCCATTGGGACCAGCATTGCATGCCTTGTCGGCCTCCTGCTGATTTTGACCAGGACACGCATAGGCATCGCCATCAGGGCAGTGTCCCAGGACGCCGAAATGACCAATGCGCTGGGTATAAACGACAGCTTCATATGCTTTATCACGATGGGCATATCTGCATTCCTGGCTGCACTTGCGGCCGTCATTATCGCTCCGATTAACCTGGTTTACCCGTATATGTGGTCGCCGCCGCTGGTCGTAATCCTGGCCGCTGTTGTTCTTGGAGGGCTGGGCAGTATCACGGGCAGTATCGTTGGCGCCTTTATTCTCGGTTTTGTCGAGGTAATCCTGGTGACGCTGGTCCCGGGCGGCGGGTTTTTGCGTGGAGTGGCCTCGCTGGTTGCCATGATTATAGTTCTCATTATAAAACCGGAAGGCCTTTTTGGTGTCGTCTTCGAAGAGGAGAGGCTGTAATATGGTAATGCTGTTGAAGCTCTATCACTGGTTCCACGAGGACATATATTCCATTCCAATCAGGCTGATCGGGTTTGTCGGCGGTATAGCCATTCTATTGATGCCTCTGTTTTTCCCGGATTCGATGCAGGCACCCATGATGCGCATAGTCATCGTAGGTTCTCTATATGCTATATATGCTGCAAGCTGGGACCTGTTGGCTGGTTTTACCGGGCAGGTCAATCTGGGACATGCTCTTTTCTTTGGTGTGGCCGCTTATACGGCTGCTATTCTTAACATAAACCTGGGCTGGCCACCACTGGTGACCATACCTATCGGCGCAATAGTGGCGGCTGCTGCCGGCGTGCTGATGTGCCTGCCTGCGCTGAGAATGCGAGGTATCTACCTTTCGCTCGTCACGCTGGCTCTTCCAATAATACTGAGCGGCTTTGTCACGCTGTTCAAGGATTTTACAGGGGGCGAATATGGCTTGTCGGGAATATCGGGGCTTGGACTTCCGCCGCTCGTCGTTTACTATGGTGTTTTTGCCTTTATGATATTGCTGGCTTTGATAATGTGGAAGATCACTGATACGCGGTCCAAGGCTTTGAGGACCGGCGTAATACTGCGGGCTATTCGTGAAGACGAGATAGCCGCCAGGATGTGCGGGATAAGGACCACCCGCTATAAAGTGCTTATCTTTGTACTAAGCGGTTTGTTCTGCGGACTTGCGGGTGGTCTATACGCCCATTATTTCAGGGTCGTTGGCCCTTCAACGCTTGAACTGGCATTCTCATTCAATGCCATCGTCTGGACGGTCTTCGGGGGTATCGGCACGATTTATGGTCCGATAGCCGGTGTATTTATACTGTATCCGCTGACCGAGTTTGCCCGTTTCGGAGCGCTCGCCGATTACAGGTTCATAATGCAGGCACTGGTACTCATCCTGGTCCTGATCTTCATGCCCCAGGGAATCACCACCTGGATCAGGGATAATATCGAACAGGTCTGCCCGAGATGCAAGCTCATCAACTTTACACTGCGCCGCAATTGCAGGGCATGCAGTGCGCCGCTCCATCCTGAAAAAGAACACGCTGCAGGTGAGGAAGCCGCAGCCTAGTGCAACAAAATAGAGGTAAATGATATGTCAAACGAATCGATTTATGAACAAAAGCCCTGGCTAAAACAGTATCCTAAAGAAGTACCAGCCAGCACAGATATACCCGAAGTTTCACTGGTAGATGCCTTCAATCAGACTACGGAAAAATATAAAAATAAAACGGCAATTATCTTTTACGGCAATAATATATCATTCACTGACCTCAGAGATAGGGTCGACCGGTTTGCTACCGCGTTACAGCAACTAGGGGTTAAAAAGGGAGATGTTATAGCCCTGCTGCTGCTAAATTCGCCCGAATTCGTGGTTGCCTTCTATGGCTGCCTTAAAGCTGGCGCCATAGTATCTCCTGTAAGTCCCGTTTATGTTTCACCCGAGATCAAGCATCAGTTGACCGACAGCGGCGCCAAAACAATTATTTGTCAGGACATTCTCTGGGAAAATGTGGATAAGGCGGACGTTGAACTGGAACGCGTCATACTGACAAGCATTTCCGATTCTCTTTCCGCGACTCAGAGGATGCTTGGTAAGAGCGTTCTTAGAGAGATTTATCAAAAAATGGCCGTCCCGCAGAGGGCCGTATTTGAGAAGGAAGGCTATTACCATATGCGGGACCTGATAAAAAAATACCCGCCCAAGCCTCAGACGATTCCTGTGAATCCGAAGGAGGACATTGTCGCTTTGCCGTATACCGGCGGTACCACCGGCGCTCCCAAGGGTGTGATGTTGACTCACTTTAATCACATGGCGACTCTTGTAAGCTTTGGTGCATGGTGGTACTTTCTGGAGGATGGCAAAGAAGCTACCGTCAGTTACCAGCCGTTCTATCATGCTGCCGGGTGTTTTGCAGGCGTACAGATGGCCATCCTGCGAGGTTGGACCCAGGCCATTTACACTACACCGGACCTGGACGATATCCTGAATGCCATTGTTACTATTAAGGCAACCTACTTCCAGGGCGCTCCCACGATCTATGAACTGTTGAAAGACTACGAAAAAACTAACAGGGTGAATTGGAAGTCGATCAAAATCATTGTGTCTGCGGCAGATTCTTTGCATGAGTCCACGGCCAGGGACTGGGAAGCCCGCACAAAGACTGTGATTTATGACTACTGGGGGATGACTGAAACCCAGGCGCTGGGTATGGGCACTCCTATCGGCAAGAGAAGGATCGGGTCATGTGGTGTGCCTGTGTCTAACGTCGTCTGCGCTATTGCCGATCCCGAAAAAGATGAGTTTGTCCCGGCCGGTGAACTGGGTGAGTTGATCGTACTTTCCCCTTCATTAACGCTGGGGTACTGGAAACGTCCGGATGCCACCAAAGACTCACAGGCTATTATAAACGGCAAGACGTGGTGGAGGACGGGCGATGTAATGAGGATGGATGAAGACGGTTTCTTCTGGTTCTATGACAGGAAAAGGGACCTGATTAAGTATAAGGGCCTTCGCGTTTATGCGCGGGAAGTGGAGGAAGTACTTAAAATGCATCCATCGGTGAAAGAGGCAGGTGTGATCGGAGTGCCGGACAAACTGGTCGGCGAGAATGTCAAGGCGTACGTTGTTCTGGAAGCCGATGCCAGGGGTAAAGTGACCGAGGAAGACATGGTTGAACTTTGTAAAACAAAGCTTGCCCACTATAAAGTCCCACGTATAGTGGAATTTGTCGGCGAAATACCCCGGACAGATATCGGCAAGGTCTCGCGCCGAGAGTTACGAGAAATGGAGGAATAAAATGTCCACACCAATTCTCAGAGTTGAACGTTTAAGCAAGAATTTCGGCGGAATTGCCGCTGTCAGCAACGTAAGTTTCGAGATTCAAAAAGGTGAAATCGTCGGCCTAATCGGACCCAACGGCGCGGGAAAAACAACGACAGCCCGGCTTATCATGAACATCATAAAACCCACCGCCGGGAAGGTAACCTTTCAAGGTGAAGATATCACCGGAAAAGATACCGCCACCATTGTCAACAAAGGGATGGCAATGACATCACAAGTGGTAAAGCCGTTCAGGAACTTGCCCGTATATGCCAATGTGCTTGTAAGTGTATTGAGCCCAAGGGCCAAGCGCAATGGCGACTGGGTAAAGGCAGCCGAAACCCGAGCCAATGATGCGCTGGAGTTTTGCGGAATCAGGGACCTTGCCCTAGAACCGGCCTCCATCCTGTCCCACGGCGATCTTAAACGTTTGGAATTGGCCAGGGCTGTGGCAACCGAGCCCGACCTCCTGATCCTTGATGAGCCGTTTGGCGGGTTGAATCCTGCCGAAACAACACTGCTGGTTAAATCACTGCAAAGGCTGCACAAAGGCGGAAGGTTCGGCAGATTGCATCGTGAGGGGCCGACCATGCTTATTGTAGAGCATAAGCTGTCGGACCTGATGAAGCTGGTCAACAGGATAATCGTCTTGAGCTTCGGTAGTCTTATTGCTGAAGGCTTGCCGGAGGATGTGGTCAGGAATAAGGAAGTGGTGCGAATGTATATTGGTAAGGAGGCTAAGAACCTTGTATCTTGAAATCAAGGATGTAAGTGTCTGGTTCGATACTGCCCAGGTCCTGGATAAAGTTAACTTAAGCATAAACGAGAAGGAACTAGTAGGGCTGGTTGGCCCCAACGGAGCCGGTAAAAGCACGATACTCCGCACAATTGCCGGTATGGTGAAGTGGGAGCGTGATAATTTCAAGGGGACCAAGGCCGGCCGAATAACATGTCTGGGAAGTATAACCTTCGATGGGAATGCAATATCAGATCTGCCGGCATATAAGATAGCGCAGATGGGGCTGGTGATATGTCCTGAACGGGGACGCCCATTTAGAGAAATGACAATTTGGGAAAACCTGAAAGCCGGCGCATATAATACGCGGGACCAAAAGCTATTCCACCAGAACCTGGATAAAGTTTATCACCTCTTTCCTCCCCTGGAGAAAAGAAAAAACCAGGCGGCCGGCACACTTTCCGGCGGCGAGCGTACCATGCTGGCTATAGGAAGGTCGCTTATGGGCCAGGCGAAGCTGCTTATGGTTGATGAACCTTCGACGGGGCTTTCCCCTCTGCTAAAGGAACAGTTGTTCGGACGGTTGAAGGATATACATGGCATGGGACTGACAATCCTGCTGGTTGAACAGGATGTCAGCTATGCGTTTGAGATTGCGGCCAGGAATTACGTATTATCTAAAGGACATATTGTCGGCGAAGGGACTGGGGAAAAGCTGCTGGCCGACGAGTTCCTGCGCAAAGTGTACCTGGGGCTGTAATCCACCCTAGCTTTAGCATAACTGTCTGTTTTGTTCAGACAGTATTAGCATGCACGGGCGAAGTGAATCGCTGTCTTCTTTATCTATTTGGAGTATGAAAAGAACATGGATTTTAGATTCAACAGTGAAGAACAAAAATTATCGGATTGGATAGATGATTACCTGCGCATGGAATTGCCACCGGGATGGGTAGATGAACAGATTATCTGGCCCGGCGGTTACGGTGCGATCGTGGAGTTCGAAGAACACGACTCTTTTCGTCTTGAATTTACCAAGAAGATGTACAAGAAAGGGCTCTTATCCGCGCCTAAAGAATACGGCGGCATCGGCAGCAACGCCATGATGCAGGCGATAATGTATGAAAGGCTAAGCTACTACAGGGCCCCCACCGGGGGAACCGCCAACGTTATTTCTGCACCGACTATACTGAAATTTGGAAGCGAGGAGATGAAGCGGGAATGGATTCCCAGGATTATAAACGAAGGTCTTATATTCTGGTTGGGTTATAGCGAACCGAACTCGGGATCGGACCTTGCGTCAATGCAAAGCCGGGCGTTCGAAGATGGGGATGACCTCATTGTCAATGGTCAAAAGATATGGAGTAGCGGGGCGCACGTGGCAGATTACGGCTGGATGGTCGCCCGCACCGACATGAGTGTCCCTGCTCATAAAGGGACCACACTGTTCATAATGGACAACCATTCCTCCGGGATTACCATCCGCCCGCTCATAAATATTGTGGGTTATCACTCGTTTAACGAAGTTTTTCTGGATAATGTCCGGGTGCCGAAGAAGAACATCATCGGGCAAATGAATATGGGTTTTTATTACTTGATGGCCGCCCTGGATTTTGAAAGGCTGGCCATTTCAATGGGTGGATTCCGCAGGGAGTTTGAGGACCTGGTGAAATATGCCAGGGAAAATAAAAGGAACGGCAGACCTATAGGAGAAGAACCCAGCGTCAGGCAAAAACTGGCGGAGCTTGCGATTGAGATTGAGCTTGCCTATATGTTTTACTTCAAAACAGCCTGGATGGTCGACAACGGGCTTTTCCCAAATGTAGAGGCATCGATATTAAAACTCGTATCCACTACTTTGAGCCGCAAAATAGCTAATGTGGGCATGGAGATAATGGGCCAGTACGGCCAGTTAAGTATAGGTTCCAAATGTGCTCAAATGAACGGGAGGGTGTGTATCGGCTTCCTGGATTCAATCTCGGCGGTCGTTGGAGCCGGAACTTCGGAAATACAGCGCAATATCATTGCCCAGCGTGGTTTGGGTCTGCCGAGAAAATAGATCGGTCTTTTTATTGATAATTAGTTGTGGTTTCATTCCAAAGGCCGTAATTGATGAATATTAAACAAATAAGGGGCCAATGAGAACAAAGAAATAGTATGTACTCTGCTCATCGACCGGTGGCATTACTATGGTGACCAATTACCATGGAGGCGGTTCGCCCATAATGGAAAGCATAGCGATTACGTCACAATATGATGTGGACGCACGCAAAAACATGGTCAAAAATTGCGGGAATTGAGGATTGAACCACGCAAATATGCTCTTGACAAGCGCACAGTGCATACGTCATTATGATACGGGTATGCCCCAGGGGGAATATAAAATTCTGAGGCGCAAGGGATAATATGGCTTCTTTAAAATATACAATTCTAGGTTTCCTGAGCTATGCTCCGATGACGGGATACGAGATATCCAAGAAGTTTTTCAGATTTGTGCGTCCTGCCATGAGCCAGATATACCGCAATCTGAATGCCATGGCTGACGAAGGTCTGGTCAAATCCGAGAGAATCGAGCAAGAGAAACTACCGTCCCGCAACAAGTTTGAAATTACGGCGGCAGGCCGCAGGGAACTGAAGCGATGGGTCAAAGAGCCGCCTGTCCATAACGGCGAGCGTGAGCCGATTATTTTGAAATTATGGTTTGGCAGCCGTGTAAGTAAAAAGGAGCTCATTTCCAGCCTGGAAGTGTATTCGAAAGTAGTGGAAGAGGAACTCAAGTTCAGAAAGACCGAAGCCAGGTCGGCCATTCAAAAGGGCTTACAGGATTTTGCCAGCCCGATGGACAGGCTTTACTGGAACCTGGCTAACGACTATGCCATATGGAGATTGGAGTCTTTCCTCGAGTGGAAAGAGAATGCTAAAATTAAGATCAAAGGTTTCAAAGAATCGGATCGTGTATGACCTTTTCGGCAGTTAAATAGTCCATTAGAAACAGAGCGTTCATAAATTATTAATTTAGCTACCGCGTACTGATCGGTTATATATAATTTTGTAAGGAGGCCTTATATGCTTGATCGCGTTGGCATTGTAGCTGCTGCTCAAACGAAGTATGAAGCTACAAAATTGAACAAACACCTGAGCCAGCTTGTTTTGGAGGTTTCTGATAAAGTTGCTGAAGAAGCAGGTGTGTCGCTTGTTAAAGACGTTGATGCTGTAGTTAGTAATTCCCAGGACCACTGGGACGGCAGGACGATTTCATCCTGTCCTATACCTGAGGTAACAGGTGCGCACCTTAAGGATGAATCCAAAGTGGCTGATGACGGTGCCTATGCTGTTATGTACGGAGCCATGAAGATCCTTTCAGGACATCATAAGCTGGTGTTGGTAGTCAGCCACTGCTGCGAATCGATGACGGATGTCGCTATGATTGAAAACTGCTCCATTGATCACATTTTTCACCGTGAGATAGGGCTGGACTATACCATCTGCGGCGCCATGCAGGCCCGGCGGTATATGGATAAATACAAGATCAACCGCGAGCAGTTCGCCAGGGTTGTAGTCAAGAACAAGGCAAATGCCCTTGGCAATCCTTATGCACAAGAAGCTGCCAGATTCACGGTAGCCGAAGTAATGAAATCCAAAATGCTGGCGGAACCGATAACCGAGCTTGATAGAAAACCGGTTTCCGATGGCGCTTGTGCCGTATTACTGGCCAGTGAAGACCTGGCTAAGAAGATCTGTAAAAACCCTGTCTGGATAAAGGGCATGAGCAACTGTTACGACGTCCATTATCCCGGTGACAGGGACCTGGCCAATTGTGATGCTTTAATTAAGGCGACAAAAGAAGCCTATAAAATGGCTGGAATACATGACCCGCGCAAGGAGATCGACCTGGTTGAGCTTTCGGAATACTTTTCTTACCAGGAATTATTATGGACAGAAGGACTTGGTCTGTGCGGCCGTGGTGAAGGCGGCAAGCTTATTGAAAGTGGGGCAACAGGGATGAAAGGCGATATACCTGTTAATGCATCCGGCGGGCTGCTTTCCGGTGTTCCTGTGACTGTTGCAGGCACGTCACGAGTTGCAGAAGCAACATGGCAATTGCAGGGCAAAGGCGGAAAATGCCAGGTTGACGGCGCTAAAATTGCAGTTGCCCACGGAACGGGTGGCCTCTGCGGCCAGATGCACTGCGTACTCGTCTTAGAAAAAGGAGGTAAATAGAATGTCGCAACGAGTAGCAATAGTTGGAGTGGGGATGACAAGGCATACCTCGAGAAGGCCTGATGTAAACGATGGTGAATTAATTAATGAGGCTGTAGCCGCTGCTTTGGCTGATGCTCAGCTGTCTATAAAGGATATTGATAGCATAGTAATCGGAAACATGGATTTTTTTGAAGGTCATTACCTGAGTGATGCCATGCTGATGGATTATACAGGCGCACGTATGAAAAAAGGCCTGAAAATGAATACCGGTGGTACGGTAGGCAGTATGGAGGTTGTCTCAGGATTTTATAATGTGGCGTCAGGGATATGCGATACATGTTTAGTGATTGGATGGGAAAAGCACGATGAAACAGCTGTGACCCCGGCAATTTCAACCATGGGAGATGCTTCACTGGACCGCCCGTTTGTAGTCGGAGCGTTGACCGGGCTTGCTATCGAGGGAATAGAGTATATGCACAGGACGGGATGCAAGCTTGAACATGCAGCTATGGCACGTGCCCAGTCATCGCTGAACGCCGCCAGGAACCCACACGCGCATCTCCGTGACAAATATACTGCCCAGGAAGTGCTTAGCGCCAGGATGGTACAATATCCGCTTAATCTCCTGATGGTCTGTCCTACCAGCGTCGGAGCTTGTGTTACGATACTGGCAGGCGAAAAGAGAGCTAAAAAAATCAGTAAAAAGCCTGTATGGATCAAAGACCATACAACCGTTCATCCGGAATATACCGGCAATCATTACCAGGGCCAGTTCGATCTGCCCGGCTACCCCAGGCGCACTTCAATGATAGTGGCGGGGAGCACGATTTTGAAACGGAACCATATTACTCAACCCATGAAGGAAATCCAGGTCTTCGAAATGTATGATCCCTGCGCTTTCGTGCAGATGTCGTGGCTGGAAGATTTTGGCATCTGCGGTCATGCTGAAGGTTGGAAGCTTATGGAAAAGGGTGTGACTGCACTTGAAGGCGCTTTCCCTGTAAATCCTTCCGGCGGTGTCCTGTGTACCAATGCCATAGGAGATTCGGGCATCATGCGCGTTGCGGAAGCAGCACTGCAGATAAGGGGTGATGCAGGAGAACACCAGGTTACACGTGATGTCAGGACAGCACTGGCCAGCGGCTTCGGCGGCGCTTTCTGGACGGATTTATTGCTTCTTAAAAAGGACCTTGACTAATCGGAGGTAAAGAAATGAAGAGTAATACAGTACCTGAATTTATATTACATGATGTCATGCTGAAAATACCCTATAAATGGGCAGCCGGAGAATACATGGGCGAGTTTCTGACCCAGCTGAAGGAATCAGGCAGGATATATAGCAATCGGTGTCCCAACTGCGGAAGGTACAGCTGTCCCCCCAGGCCTGTCTGTGGTGTCTGCCATACTAAAACGGAACCGAGGGACAAGTGGAAGGCCATAGGCCCCCAGGGTACATTACTGGCCTTTTGTGTTACTGAGCAATCTTTCATGGTGCCTAATACGGGAAAGATGCTTGAGGTCCCTTACAGCATAGGCATAGTACTGCTGGATGGCGCACCCGTTACATTGCAACACAGATTGGCTGAGTCCAATCCGGAAAAACTAAAACCAGGCATGAGGGTCGAAGCTGTCTTTAAACCAAAGGAACAG
>JBEKCL010000031.1:0-21408 GCA_050014895.1 Dehalococcoidia bacterium | reverse complement strand
ATCTTGTCCCTAATGTGAGAAATGTTGGCAGTGCCGTTGTATTCAGCAAAAGTCTGCACGGCTCCAATCAGCACGTCGGACCATCCGGTTTTGCATCCACCGGTCGTGGGACGGTGAGCGCCGCCGATCAGATTGACCAGCGGGCCGGTGAACTCAACTTCTCCGCACATGAAGACCCGCTCCCACGGAACAAAGACGTCATCGAAGATGACCACAGTCTCATGAAACCCATATTTTGTATTACCCATATCCCATTCAAGGCCCTCTTTGCGGCGGTCGTCCTGAGAATAACGGGCCGAGATATTCTTTATCCCTTTGGCATTGCCCGGCACTGCGCAACATACTGCATAGGCTTCCGCACCCGGACCATGCGTGATGCAGGGCATGACGAGTTTCTCGTATGTAACGACTGAGCCTGTCTGGCAGAGCTTGGCGCCCCGCAGCGTAATTCCCTGCTTATTCTTATCTACAACACGAAGATACATATCGGGGTCTTCCTGCAGGTGAGCGGGAACTTTGCGGTCGCCCTTGGGATCGGTCAACGCCGGGCAGCCAATCAGGTCATTTTTCTGGAAGAATTTAATATATTCCACGATATTGTCATAGTAGTGGGTACCCTTAACCTTATCTATTTCCTGGCTGATAAGCAGGATCGCCGGAAATGAATTCTGCACGCACCTGAAGGAGCACATACCTATGCGCCTGTTGGCAAAACGCGTTATATCGACTTTTCTGATGTTGTCTTCAACCGTCTGCGGCACATGCGTCCAGCGGCTGATAATATCGCCGGTTAGATGCGATTTGCACAGCAACTGCTCATGGAGGTCCTTTTCATGCTGCATATCGTAGGTCTCGGCAATGGCGTTTACCATTGGCCTGACCTTGGGATGATTAATGACGTCTGCCCCAGAGACCTTCCCCCCATCAATATAGAGCTCGAAATTCATGTTTTCCATGTCTTTAATGTATTGTTTTCCGGTTTTCATCGCACTTCTCCTTCAAAAATTAATTTCTGCCTCACACAAACGGGGGATAGTTAACAGTGTTAAGTGTATAATACAGCGTTAATTTTTGTCAAATATAGTTACGTTCACGTTGTACGGTTGTTCAGTGATCATATTGACAATTTTTCACGAGTAAATTTCAGTCCGAAAAATTAGCAGATTCAATCACTTGCGAGGAATACTGCGGAAAGGTTGTATTAACGTATAATAAAGGGCACAGTGTGCTTCGATATAATATTCTGCAAGTAATTTATGGGGCCTGATATGAAGAAAGTGAAGACTTTTCAATCCCTGAGAAATGAGGGAAGACAACAAAGACAAAATATAATACTGGACGCTGCTGAACGGGTCTTCGCAACGACTCCCTTTACCGAGGTCAGCATGCGAAAGATTGCACGCGAACTGGGAGTTTCCGCAACAACGATATATACATATTTCCCGGACCAGGAATCGCTATTTATCGAATCCTATCTGCGCCGGACGCAGAACTTGCTTGAATTATTACAAAAGATCGTTGAGAAACAGGATGGCGATATGCTGGCTAAGCTGGCAACTGCCTACATAGATTACCTGGTCAAACATCAGGCCTATTTCAAAATGGTTGTCCATTTTATGTTATATGCCGCATTGAATCCGGATTCCCTGGCAAAGCTCAATACCATCGAGCGAGCGGTGCTCGACTGTCTGGAAGCTGCCTTTAAAAAGAATAAGGCCGCCGGCAACACCCGGTACCTTGCGCACATCTTCTTTGCCTCGCTGAATGGTATTTTGGTGACTTTCAATAGCTATCCGGGACGAACGGAAAAAGAGGTACGCCAGCACATGAAACGCCTGACCACGACTTTGTGCAGCCATTTTAGCTAGTAGTTTCGTTGTTGAAGTTAAGGCGGTTTTTCACCATCTGGCATGGTGCTCTTCGGCCCAACCGATTAAATCATTTATCTGGATCTTTTCGCCCTCATCTGCAACAACGAAACCGGAGTAGCGCCCGAACATCTGGTGCACTTCGCTGGATAGAATGAGGGCATCGGTTTTAGCAACACGTTCAAAGAAGGGCTTGAACTCCAGCGACATGCGGCCGCCGGGGGAGGTCATCTGCCAGGGCTTTTTGAAGTCTTTATTATCATATTTGAAATCTACTTCGCCAAGCTTGCTCACTTTACCATTCAGGATGATGGCATTGTCTGTGACGGAAGGATCGTTGCCGATACCACCTCCCAGGTTAAGGCCGATAGTCCTTCCGTCAGGCAGGTGTTGTGACAGGCTGCCCCAGATCCAGAACGAGCGGTAAGGCCAGACGCCCACACCCCAGTCAAGCGTGCCAAGGCATTCCTCCGGCTGGATTTTATAGACCTTAGGTATGCGGTTAACATAGTGAGTGTCCTCGTCCCAGCCATACTCGATGCGCCCCTCGGCAGGTATGCAGTTGACCTTGCGCGTGTAGAAAAACCGCTTGTTGGGATAGGGGAATATATTCACAACCGATTCATGGCCCTGCATCAACTGAAGACGTACGCTGGCTTTCAAGACGGACCCACCGAAACAGGGCCAGTTGATATCCAGCCTGCGTTCGTTGTCATTCTCAATATAGAAATGCAGGTTAAGGCCGTCTTTCGCATAACTGCAATCGCCGCCAGTGCTGTTGCGCGGCAGGACCACACCGGTCCCAAATGGAACAGTGACCGTCTCTTCATGGTACTCACCGGTGTTGAAATCCAGGACATAGGCGAAGATGGAACCAAGATAGCCTACGGTGCTGATGGTAAAAGAGAAGAAATGGGTAGGTGTTGTTATACCGAAATATTGCCAGCGCTTTACCCTCAAAGCCTGAAATGATTTTAAGGAATAGAAATTGAGGTTTTCCAGGTTGGCGTCCAGGTACGGCTGACGAGCCCAACCAAAAGCAGTTATATTTCCGCCGGCGTCCAGCAGCGGTCCTTTGCCGGTGATTTCCTGCGCACTTTTCATATCCCTTCAATCTCCACAATAAATTGTTCAGGTATCACATGCTGATTATAACAGAAGTGAATTATTATAATTGACGTTTATATGATCAGTAAAAAATATGCTAATATGTCTAGACTTGAAGCATATGATTCACAATAGCACAAAACTACCGCTTATTTCAGCATTGCTGCTATTCTCCGCAATTGCCCTTTCATTGAATGCGTGCGCCTCCGCACCGGCCTATTATGAAAACGTCAAAGGCGTATTTCCGGCCGTGGTGCGCGTGCTCACATCAGACAAAGCAGGCTCCGGAGTGATTGTTACCAAAACCGGCTACGTCCTGACCAGCCAGCACGTGGTGGACAATAATACAACGGTCACGGTACAACTTAATAACGGCACTAGCTACCTGGGTAATGTGGCCGCAGCAGACGAGGCCACGGACCTGGCAGTCATTAAACTGCCCGATGCCCAGGCTGGTTACACTTATGCCACTACAGGCAATTCCAATGAGTCGGATGCCCTTCAGATCAGCAGCCCTGTTTTAGTAGTCGGCTACCCCGGAGGCAACGACATCAACAACCTTTCATTGACAACCGGCACCATCTGCGCTTTCCCCAAAATGCAATCGGTCAGCTATATTCAGAGCGATGCAAAAGTATATGCCGGCAGCAGCGGCGGACCGATGGTCGACAGCGCAGGAAATGTCATAGGCATCATTAACAGCAGATATACGAACATGGAAGGCCACTGCGCTACCTTTGCCACGGCGATCAACGAGGCCAGGACGCTGCTCTCACGGGTTGAACAGGGCCAGACAGCGGCGACGCAGCCGGTATCCCCGGTTACCCAACCGTCAACCGCACAGACGTCATGCTCAGAGGTGGGTTGTCACGCTCCCGACTTTAGCCTGTTAACACCGGACGGAAAAACGATCACTTTGGACTCGCTCAAGGGCAAGAAGGCAATCCTGGCATTTGTGTCGACGCGCTGCGCCACCTGCCTGCAAATCACGTTGTGTATACAACAGTTCTATGATAACTGGCCAAGGGAGCAGATGGAGGTGGTCTTCATCGTCAGCCAGGAGAAGGCCCCCGACGTAGCTAGCTGGATCAAGACATACGGTTTTAAAAACCCGGTTGTACTCGACACGGCCGGTGACGTGTATAACCTGTACAGGCCGGACAAGGAGCCAGCCCTTTACTTCCTGGACGGCGACGGCACTATTAAGATAAAGAAATATGCCCCAATAGATGATTGCGCCACCGAATTGGACTCTTTGCTAAGGCTTTATTAGCCACCGGGTTTTACTCAGTTGCCTGCCGGCAGCATTACTTCGCAGGTTCCCACTGCCAGCATCTCACCTTTCTGGTTCTCTGCCCAGACTTCCAGCACTACATAGCTCTGGTCTTTTCCCCGCGGGTGTTTTTCCGTAACCGTACCCCCGGCAGTCTCAATTGTGCCCGGCGGAGCAGGCTTGACCAGCTTTATATCAATCTTTTTCAACCATCCACCGGAAAGATAGGCCCAATTAGTAACAGCGGTGGTCACGTAAGAGATGGTCATCATGCCATGCGCTACAGTAACAGGTATACCGAAGGGCTGAGCGGTCCTCACCCATTCGGGGTCAATATGCACGGGATTAAAATCAAGCGAGGCAGCGGCGTATTTCCAGATTTTCTCCTGCGTAACTTCCTGCACAAACACTGGTATCTTATCTTGAAGGTTGACCGATTCAAAAGTAGTTTTACTGCTCATCTCCAGCCTCCTTACGATAAAAATAGGATGTGAGCTAGGCCTGCAGACCATGCTCAGCACGCATGAATTTGCGTATATCCTCTCGCGTCTTCGGCAAGATCAGGGTTGTCCACATGGTCGCCTTAAGCCGGTCATGCTGATCTATGTATCTGATTTCATAGGTCAAGTAGTATTTCCCGCGCTTGGTCCACTTATCATATGATTTCATATGCAGTGACAGCACATCGCCTGGCCTAATCGGCTCGTGAAACTCGATCCTTTGACCGGGGTTGCGTGCGCCAGGGGTACGTATCCAACTGCCGGCGCCCGACCGGACACAGAAAAAACCAACGGGAGTAATGAACAGAGGGTGAGCTATTAAGCCTTTGAAGGGAGTCTCCC
The DNA here is from genome assembly GCA_050014895.1 of Dehalococcoidia bacterium. GTDB lineage: Bacteria > Chloroflexota > Dehalococcoidia > GIF9 > UBA5629 > JAFGLP01. The sequence continues at coordinate 16,318 of JBEKCL010000031.1, read as the reverse complement.
CGGCCTTTTTCTCATCGCTCACGGCCGGGTTTTCATCATTCACACATTGTGAATAATTGATGATATCCTCCACTTTGACCTCATATTTGACCGGGGCGATATACTCCCTGCCGATTTCGATTTCATCCCAGACTTCATATGTATCCGCCCCGGCGATGAAATCATAAGGAAATTCTTTCTGTTTCGAGGTAACCAGGTACTGTTCCATATTGACGGCCATCACAAACCTCCGTTACGTTTTATTTAACGCTTTCAACCCTTCGCCTTGCCAGTTTACAATATTCCCGGTCAATTTCATACCCGATATATTTCCGTCCCGATTTCAAAGCGGCCAGACAGGTGCTGCCGCTGCCCACAAACGGATCAAGCACTACCTCATTTTCAAATGTATAAAGCTGGATTAAACGGTATGGTAGTTCAACCGGGAAAGGGGCGGGATGTCCGACCTGCGTGGCCCGCTCGGCCGGGAACCGCCAGACGCTTTTCGTGTATTCAAGAAACTCATCCCTGGATATGGTGCTTTTTCTCTTCTGAGGATTGGGGCGTGAAAAAGACTGTTTGCAGAAGACAAGGATATACTCGTGGACATCCCTGAGGACCGGATTGCCGGCCTTCAGGTAAGTGCCCCAGGCTGTTGATGGGCTGGCGCTGCTGCCCTTGTCCCACAATATCTCTCCCCGCATCAGGAACCCGATCTCCCGCATGATTCTATTTATATAGCTGTTCAGCGGGATATAGGGCTTCCTGCCGAGATTGGCGACATTTATACAGGCCCGCCCTCCCGGAACGAGCACCCTGAATGTTTCAGTAAACACCCGCTTCAGCAACCCGAGATATTCTTCAAGGGACAAATCGCTATCGTAATCTTTACCTACGTTGTAAGGGGGGGAGGTGACCATCAGGTGCACCGAGTTGCCGGGCAACTCTTTCATCTTCTCGCTGCTCTTGCAAAAGATACTGTTAATATATTTGACCGGGATGGGATTTTCTATATAGTCCACAATCCCGCTGGCATTCAAGCCGTCATAGAGCTTGCTGTTATAGTACTTTGTGGAGTCGTGGCTGATGCGTCCGGGTGTGCCGAAGGAACTGGTCCGTGTATGAGCATTTTTACGGGGCGGCCTTTTCTCCATTGGTTTGTCTGTATTATAGACGATTGTTGAACGCAGCGCTCCTGGATAGTGTGACGGGAAACTTACTATATAATCCGGGAAATGTGACTCAGCACCTATAGTTGGTTAAGATACTTTCCCCATCTTACCATCGCCGCTATACAGCGTACGGCGTTCTCCGGCATGACGTAAGTGGGAATCCCGTCCATGATAGCCATGCTCACGCCATTCATCTGGTCGGCCGGGTTGCCGGGTATAAATACCACAGGCTTCTTGAGGCGGTCGCGCAGTTCCACAATCCGTCTGCGGAAGTGTTCCTCCTGTATGAACCCGTAGGCAATCAAGAGGCAAACATCAACCTCGGGCAATACCATCTCGAGGCAATCGATATAAACACCATAGGGATCGGCCGGCGATACCCACACCAGGTCAACCGGGTTACTGCGGTTGGCAGACGGCGGGACCCTGTCCTTCAGGTATTCCGCCAGCTTCTGTTGGACGGCACCGGAAAGTTGGGGCATGACCAATCCTTCTTTTGCGCTGGCATCCGAAGAAGCTACAGCACCACCCCCGGCTTCTATAAGCAACCCGATCCGGTTGCCAGGCGGAATCACAGGGCAGCTAAAGGCCACAGCCAGGTCAATTACATCTTCCATGTTATAGGCCGGTATAATCCCGGTCTGCCTGCACATTGCCTGGAATACCTGGTAGCTTCCGGCCATAGAACCCGTGTGGGAAGCAGCCGACTTTGCCCCCATTTCCGAACTGCCCCCTTTCCAGACTATGACAGGCTTGTGCGGACAAACCTCCCGCGCCACTTCAACAAAGCGGGCTGCATCCTTTAATCCCTCAATGTACGCAGCAATAACCCTGGTGTTGGGATCACCGCCCCAGTAGCTGATCAGGTCTTCGAGCTTCAGGTCGCTCTGGTTGCCGATACTGACAATACCGCTAAATCGCAACCCCCTTATGCTGCCTAACCTCAGCATTACCTCACTGACCCAACCGCTTTGCCCTACGAACGCCACATTGCCCGGATCGAAAGGTAGGCGTGAATAAGGGATTATAGTATTTACGCGTCCCCTTGATGTGAATATGCCCATGCAGTTGGGGCCAATCAGGCGGACACCGCCTTCGTGGGCAATACTCACCATCCGGCTTTCAAGCTCTTTCCCTTCGTTGCCCATCTCGCTGAAGCCGACGGCATGCACAACAGCAAATTTAACCTTCTTACGTGCACATTCCTCCACCTCCGCGATGACAGATTGCGCTGGTATGGCCAGCACCGCCAGATCGACTTCGCCCGGTATATCTGACAGTGCAGGGTAGCATTTTAACCCCATGATCTCAGTCTCTTTACGGTTTATAGGGTAGATGGCGCCGGCGTAGCTATCCTTGAGCATGCTACTAATAAACATGCCGCCTGATTTAAACTCGTTACTGGAAGCACCAACAATGGCAACAGAACGCGGCTCAAATAAATATCTTAGGTCGGGTGCAGGTAGATGAGTCATCACATGCCTCCATAAAGCAAGGTATCGGCTATTATGCCCTCCATTTTAACCCCGTGTCAACGCGTGCGCGTTGTGATATAGTACTAATAATTACAGGCTTAGTTACTAACTACGAGACCATCTGTCTGCAAATTAAACGGGGAGGAGTGAACCAGTGGCATACGAGACAATTCTTTACCAGGCAGAAAACGGAATTGGCAGGATCATTTTTAACCGCCCCCAGGCAATGAATGCTATCACACCTACCATGCTCAAGGAGCTCAAGACCGCTGTGCTTGAAGCCGGAAATGACAAGGATGCAAAGGTCATAGTATTGACCGGTTCGGGTAAGGCATTCTGCGCGGGAGTCGACCTTAAAGCGCTGGGCGACCGCAAGCTCACCCGGGGCAAGGTAGGAGATATACTGGATATACCGGCCCGTGACCTGATAAACGCCATCCGCACAGTACCGAAGGTTGTCATTGCGCTGGTCAATGGATTCGCTTTCACAGGGGCGTTAGAGATCTTACTGGCCTGCGACCTTGCTATCGCCTCGGAAGATGCCAAGATTGGCGATACGCATGCCAAGTGGGGACTGAGGCCGACCTGGGGCATGAGCGCCCGGCTGCCGCGCAGGGTAGGTTTCCTCAAGGCCAAGGAGCTTTCTTTCACGGCTGACGCCATAACCGGCAGGGAAGCTGAACGTATCGGCCTCATCAACCAGGCTGTTCCCGCCAACAAGCTGGAAGAAGCTCTGCAAACCATGGTCAAGAAAATCGCGGCAAACAGCCCGCAGTCGATCGCAGCCTATAAGAGCCTTTATAACGACAACGAGAGCATGATGCTGGACAGGAGCCTTCAGCTCGAGTTCAGCACCGAGTTCCAGATCGACGATACACTGAACAGGCTGGGGGGATTTAAAAAATAGTCCATCCCGGCATACCGGGTTTTTCATATACGCATATATCTTGACGACATGTTTAAACAAATATAGACTTGTCCCAGGTACAGTTTTGGGGAGGTGTCATGACGGCCGGTAAGAAGCCTGTTAGACCGTGGGTATGGGTCATCGCTGCTGTTATCCTGGTAATTGCAATCCTTTTCACTATTTATGCCGCTTCCGATATAGAGAAACAGGAACTCAACGACACTACCCGTGCCCAGCTTGGCGGCTCCTTTACCAGGCTTCCCTCAGGAGTAACTCATTACGAGTTAAAGGGTCCCGAAACAGGCCAGGTGGTTGTTTTGGTCCACGGTTCCACAATCCCCATGTACATATGGGACGAGCAGGTGGATGACCTGGCAAACGCAGGTTTCCGCGTCCTGCGCTACGATCAATACGGAAAAGGTTTCTCCGACAGGCCGGAGGGGAGCTATAGCCAGGAGTTCTACCGCAAACAACTGCTGGACCTGCTGGATACGCTGGGAATAAATAAACCGGTGGACCTGGTTGGGCTTTCCATGGGTGCAGGACTGGCGGTCGATTTCACGGCCAATCACCCCGACAGGGTGCGAAAGCTGGCGCTGGCATCCCCGGTAATCAACTCAATAAAAGACGATACAAACATCAAGTTATTAAGGCCGCCTATATGGGGAGAATTTCTCATGCGGATGGTAGCCACCAACAGCATGGCTAAACGTGCCTCCAAGCTTACTGCCAAATCACCAAAAGCAGCAGACTACAACAGAATGTTCAGGGAACAGACCTATTACAAAGGCTTTGAACGTGCCACACTATCCATGTTCCGCAGTGACGCCACGACAGACTACCGCCAGGATTACACGGCGGTCGGCAAACAAAGCAGGCCGATTATGCTCATATGGGGAACGCTCGATGAAGATATCACACCGGAAATGGTACAGGCAATCAGAAGTTCCATACCGGATTTGAAGTTCGAACAGCTTGACGGAGTTGGGCACGATCCACAGGTAGAAGTAGCAGACAAGTTTAACAGCCTCATCATTGGCTTTCTAAAGCAATAATAATTTTAAGGAGGTATTCAATGCCTGAGAAAAAGTTCAAGTACCTGAGCAAAGAATGGGCGGACGAAGTAACGAGAAGATGCAAAAAAGAGCTTACACCGGAAAAGATGAAGCACATTACCTCTTCAATGCTGACTATCAATACCAACTGCCCCGGGGGTAAAACAAAAGCTGTCTACTATACACTTAAGAACGGGGTGGTCGAATCTGTATCAATAGTGGAAGGCCCACTGCCCAAAGCCGAGTTTTCGATAACCGCCGAATACGACATGTTCGCTAAAATCTCGAAGGCGGAAGTTAAGGCCAGATCTGCTCTCATGTCCGGCAAGATGGTACTGAAAGGTAACCTCGTCAAAGCGCTGACGCTGTCCCCAACAGTCGACCGGCTCAATGAAGTTATTGCCAAGATACCGACCGAGTTTTAATTCTGAATACGGAGGAAATAGTATGCCAACGAAGAAACTGGCCAAAGATGATCCCTATTTCATAGATTTCCCTAAAAGAATTAAATCGATCCAAAAGGAGATGTCAGCAAACGGGATAGACGTTTATCTCGGGTCCCGCCTGCGGACTCTTTCCTGGACGTTGGACGCTTTCTGCCCGTGGAGGTCTTTCATCGTGATCCCGCCTGATGGCCTGCCTACGGCGATCACTTTCGTGATCGACGCTGCACGCGTAGCCGATGAATCCTGGCTGGACCAGGACCATATACTCGGCTACGGCCCTATGGGAGGACAGGACCAGGTATCCCTGCTGTCAATGCTGATAAAACCGTATCTGAAGGGGGGCAAAGGCATCGTCGGTATGGAGACCGGCATGGGAAACTACCTGCCTGAAGGCCATCTGACGCTCTTTGAATTCGTGATGTTGAAGGCCGTCATGCCTAAAGCCACATTTAAAAACGCCCACGATATCGTAGATAAGCTGTCCCTGATAAAGGACCAGGGCACAATCAACCGCTTCAGGGAGGCCTCACGTATCGTTGATATAGGCCACAAGGCTGTATATGACGCCGTCAAGAAGGGCGGCTATAAAACAATGAGCGAGACTGAGATCGCCGGCCTGGCTGCATACGCTATGAGGAAAGCCGGGAGCGAGTGGGAATGGTCTTTTACCGGCGGCAACGAGATAGCTTCAGGCTACAGGACCGGACTGGCCGCGGGCGCCTGCACGCCGGCCTCGCGCCGCAAATTGAAGTTGGGTGAACCTTTAATGGTCGACCTGCATGCCATGTTCAGGCTGGGATTGGGTGACCATTCACACAACTATTTCCTGGGCAAGGCCACTAAACGCCAGCTTTGGCATGCGAAAAACTTCGTCGACCTGATGCACAGATGTCTGAAATCCTACAAGGCAGGTATCTCACCCACGACACTTGCGGATGAGATGCTGGGTTTTGCGGAGGAGCGCGGCTTTCAGGATTACATGGTGCCGGGTTTCGAACACGGCATAGGAATGATGGGAGATGAGTGGAGGATCGGGTTAAACGACGGGCCCTTCGATTACTGGACCAACCCGGAGCATAAATACAAGAAGAACGAAATGCTCATCTGCGCCGTCCAATATGCCTGCCCCGAGGAGAACATCGGCTTCCGCTATGAAAACCCCATCCTTATCATGGAGAAAGGCTGCGAATTTATGTCAAAGTTCCCTTTGAGCGTGGATGTAGTGTAGATTCTTATTATTCTCAGGGGCGGGTTAATAACCCGCCCCCTATAAGTCATACGTAAACTTACTTGAACTCGTTGCGGGATATTGCCACCAGGATTATTGACACGATCCCGAGGATAAAGCAGCAAAAGAACGCTGCGATCGATCCTGCCAGGGCCAGCCCCCATCCCCTTCTCTGTATGGCAAAAATACCGCCTATCACCGCCAATAAAGCCAATAACGCAAATGGAATTGCCAGGCCGAAAAGCAGTGCGGGGACCCACTGAGGGACGCTGCTGATAATGCTGGTAATGCCTCCACCTAGAGCAAGGACAAAAACCCAGCAGAGCGCCCAGACGCCTGCAATAATATCCAGTATGCCCGCAGTAACGGAACGCCATGATCTATCCATATCTTGCCTCCTTCCGCTTCAATTTTACCGTTATTATTATATGCTTAAGAGCAGTCGATTACTTCTTTTTCCGGAAAGGCGACATTAATTCCTCGTCCTTGCGTAAATCTACGATCCTGTCGCGTAACAGCGCCGCCTTCTCAAACTCCAGGTTCTTGGCGGCCTTCTTCATTTGTGATTCAAGATCTTTGATCAGCCTGGCTATCTCTTCAGGCGGCACATGCGATGAATCATATTTCGCCCTCCCTTCAGCTACCACCATGGTAACCCGCTCCGTGATGTCTTTGATGGCTTTCTTGATTCCCTGGGGAGTTATGCCGTGCTCCTTATTAAAATCCTCCTGTATTTTACGGCGCCGGAAGATCTCATCGATAGCATTCTTCATGGAACCGGTAAGCTGGTCCGCGTACAGGATGACGTGTCCGTCGATATGCCGGGACGCCCTGCCCATAGTCTGTATCAGCGCATCCTTGGACCGTAAAAATCCTTCCTTATCGGCGTCGAGTATGGCCACCAGGCTCACTTCCGGCAGGTCAAGACCTTCACGCAACAGGTTGATGCCCACCACCACATCAAAAACACCCAGCCGCAGGTCACGCAGTATCTCCACCCTCTCCAGTGTATCAACCTCAGAATGAAGGTAATGCGTTTTAACATCCATTTCGCGCAGGTAGTCGGCCAACTCCTCTGCCATCTTCTTGGTCAACGTTGTTACCAGGCAACGCTCACTTTTCGCAACCCTGAGCTTTATCTCGTGTATCAGGTCATCAATCTGACCCTTCGTCGGCTTGATTTCTATAGTCGGCTCCAGCAGGCCGGTCGGCCTGACCAGTTGTTCCACGATCTGCATACTGTTCTTATATTCGTAAGGTCCGGGTGTGGCAGAGACAAAGACCGCCTGCCTGATAAGTCCCTCATACTCTGCAAAATTTAACGGCCGGTTATCAAGGGCGGACGGAAGCCGAAAACCATAGTCGATCAGTGTCTGTTTCCGGCTCATATCACCGTGGTACATACCGCGCACCTGTGGCAACGTCATATGCGATTCATCCACGAAAAGCAGGAAGTCGTCTGGGAAATAGTGAATTAACGTCCAGGGAGGGCTGCCCGCCGTCCTCCGCTGCAAGTGACGCGAGTAGTTTTCAACGCCGTTGCAGTATCCCAACTCCCTCAACATTTCCAGGTCATAGTTGGTACGCTGTTCTATACGTGCAGCCTCAAGGAGTTTACCCTGCCGGTTAAACTCGGCGATCCTCTCAGCAAGCTCCGTCTTGATATCGTCTATAGCAGGTTCCAGCTTTTCAGGCGATGTGACAAAATGCTTGGCCGGGAAGATATCTATGGATTCTTTCTCAGCCAGTACCTCACCGGTCAGGCTGTCAACTTCCACGATCCTCTCGATTACGTCACCCCAGAATTCAATGCGGATAGCAATTTCCTCATATGCAGGAAGTATTTCGAGCGTATCACCACGGATGCGGAATTTGCCGCGTGAGAAGTCGAAGTCATTCCTTTCGTACTGCATGTCCACGAACTTGCGGACCAGCTTGTTTCGCTCTATCTTCTCATTCTTGTGTATGTTTACAACAAAGCTCAGGTATTCCTCCGGTTCTCCCAGTGAATAAATACATGAGACGGAGGCCACTATCAGGACATCCCTGCGCGTCAGCAGTGCGCGCGTAGCAGCGTGCCGCAGTTTATCGATCTCCTCATTGATATCGGTGTCTTTCTCGATATAGGTGTCGCTCCGGGGAATATAAGCTTCAGGCTGGTAATAATCGTAATAGCTCACAAAGTACTCTACTGCATTATCAGGGAAAAATTCTTTAAACTCGGTAGCAAGCTGGGCGGCCAGTGTTTTATTGTGGCACATCACCAGGGTGGGACGCTGCAGCCGCTCTACCACGTTGGCCATGGTAAAGGTCTTGCCGCTGCCGGTCACCCCCAGCAGCGTCTGCTTGTTGAAACCGGCTTCTACCCCACGTACCAGTTCGTCCACCGCTTGCGGCTGATCACCGGTCATCCCAAAGTCAGAAACGATTTTAAAATCAGGCATAACTTAATAATTATAAGTTCCAAGCACCAAATTCCCAAGCGCAAACAAAACGCAAGACAAAAAATTAAAATATTTTAGATTTAGAACTTTATCCCGCTGCTTCGGGATAGTCTTTAGCGCTTAGAGTATTCTTCGATTGGAATTTATTTAGAGGACAGCCGTTGCAGTGCCTGTCTTACTTTCTCTTCCAGCGTCATGTCGTCAGTCTGAGGAATGCTGCTCAAGGCCTGCGTGGCTTCCCTGATGGAATAGCCCAGGCCGGTCAGAGCAGCCACGGCATCGCTGTCGCCCTGAGATATTGCCTGAATGATCTCTCCCTCCCAACCTTTCTCCAGTTTGCTCTTGAGGTCGAGGATGATGCGGCCGGCGGTTTTTTTACCTATACCGGGCACCTGGCTGAGCAGGTCGGCGTTGCTGCCCAAGATGGCAGACACAATCTGTTCTGCGTTCAAAGTCGTCAACAATGCCAGCGCCACTTTGGGACCTATACCGCTGACAGTAATCAATTGCTCAAAAAGTGACAGCTCCTGCGGGGAGGAGAAACCGTAGAGAGAAATATTGTCTTCACGCACGTACAGGTGGGTGTGCAGAAACACGGTATTTCCAGGATGACCCAACCTGGACAGGGTGGACCCGGGAACACTAATCAAAAAGGAGACAGCGCCCGCCTTTATTATGACGGAGTTATTGCTCTTGCTTGCCAGAATACCTTCAACTGCAGCTATCATTATTTTTTTTAATATCCCCTTTTCAGTATATCGTCGAGGTGCTTCTGGTTAAGATGGCAAATAGCTACCGCCAGTGCGTCCGCTGCGTCGCTGGCCTCAGGCAGGTCCGTGACGCCTAACTGGAGCTTAACCACCTGCTGCACCTGGTCTTTGCTGCTTCTGCCATAGCTCGTAACCAGCTGCTTAACCTGCGTAGGCATGTAGCGGAAAATGGGCAGACCCGCCTGGGCAGCCGCCAAGATCGCAACGGCCTGCGCACGGCCTATGGCCAGTGCCGACCGTGCATTTCCTGCTACAAACGGCTCTTCCAAAGCTACCACTTCCGGTTTATATTCAGAAATCATTTTTGTTAACCCTTCGTGCAAGACACGAAGCCTTTCCTCGATAGGCATTTTTTGCGGCACGCTAATTACCCCGCAAACAATCATCACGATACTTCCTCCACCCTTCTCTTCAATCACACCGTAGCCCATATTCAATGTGCCGGGATCTACACCTAATACACGCAATATCTTATTCCTGCTTTACTTTGAGGCTGGTTTTGCAGCCGGAGCAGCCGCCTGCGTCACGTTAATAGAAACTGTCTTAATTGCACTGCCTGAGGAATTGGCAGCCGACAGTTTATAAGTAGTTGGAGAAGTTGGCGATACACTTTTAGTCCCGGTTGCAGAAACAGTACCAATACCATGGTCGATCGTAACAGTTGTCGCATTAGTGACATTCCACGAAAGAACGGCTGTGGCACCAGGCGCTATGGAAGCAGGCGCTGCCGAAAACTGAATAACCGGTACATTGGTTTTGTCGGCACTCGGCAGGGTTATCAGGGGTTTTTCCTGCTGGGAAGGCGAAGATGTCGAGCTAGCATTTGTAGACGCAGGTGAGGATGTATTGGACGCTGCGCAGGAAACTATAAAAAAGAGCAATGGCAACGCAAGAAGCGACAGAAAACCGATATTTCTTCTTTTCATCTATAACGCTCCCCCTGGACTATAAACTCCAGAAAACCTGTTTTAATTTGTCCAAGATTAGCTAACAGAGGGCTAAGCTTCCGCCTTCAGTTTCTCGATAAGAGCGTCGCTGTACTCAAGGTTGGAGAATACGCGTTGTACATCGTCAAGATCTTCCAGCCGTTCAATTAACTTTACCGTCTGGAGGGATTCTTTTTCAGGCAATGTAATCGTGTTCTTGGGCAACATTGTAACTTCTGCCGAGATGACTTTAGCGCGCTTTTCAATGGCCTGTTTTACCAGCTCAAAGTCTTTGGGTTCCGTATATATCTCCAGAACACCTTTATCCTCTTTGGCATCCTTGGCCCCTGCATCAATGGCAGATAACGCAAATTCGTCAGCGTCAATACCTTTGGTATCCACTACTATCAAACCAGTATTTTCAAACATCCATGCAACGGAGCCGTTCTCGCCCAGATTGCCATTGTACTTCATGAAGGTGCTTCTGATTTCAGCAACCGTCCGATTATGGTTGTCAGTCATAGCTTCAACCATAATTGCGATACCCGCCGGGCCGTATCCTTCCATAACCATCTCAGCCAAAACGGCGCCTTCACCTGTTCCACTACCTTTTTTGATAGCATTCTCTATATTGTCCTTGGGCATATTGGCTTCACGTGCCTTCTGGACAGCAAGACGCAGACGAAAATTGCCTTCAGGATTGGGGCCGCCACCTTGCCTTGTAGCAATAATAATTTCGCGCGTCAGTTTGGTGAACTGTGCGCCGCGGCGTGCATCAGTTACGCCCTTTGCTCTCTTAATGGAAGACCATTTAGAATGTCCCGACATGCTATCCCCTCGCCAAATTATTTTTCTTCATTGTGTATTAAGAATAAATCATTAAGCAATCATATTGCAACAACTAGTCATTCCGGCTTCCTGTCTTAGCTAGGTTTGATGTTATAATGGGGCAAGTTTTTCATAATTATGACACTACATATCCTTGAATTTATTACGCAACTGGTCTCCACCTGGGGATACCTGGGTATTTTTATCACTATGACGTTGGAATCCATGCTGGTACCAATACCCAGCGAGGCTGTTATGCCATTTGCCGGATTTCTGGCTTACGAAGGTAAAATGACGATTTGGATGGCTGTCCTGGTCAGCAGCCTTGCCAATATGCTCGGATCGATCATCGCATACATGATAGGGAAATACCTGGGAAGGGGTTTTGTGTCAAGATACGGCAAGTACGTTCTGCTCAATATGCATCATGTTGAGCTGGTCGAAAAATGGTTCCAGAAATACGGCAGTGTGACAGTTCTATTCTCACGTATGCTGCCGGTAGTAAGGACCGTTGACTCAGTCCCTGCAGGCATAGGCAAAATGAACCTTTTTAAATTTTGTCTCTATACTCTCGCTGGTTCGGTCCCCTGGAATCTGATGCTTGTTTGCATAGGATATTTTTTCAAAGAGAACTGGAATATACTTGAACGATATACTATTTACATTGATATCGTGGCAGTTGCCGCTATAATACTTGTGATAGTCTACGTCGCAAGAAAGATTAAATGGGGCATAAAAACCGAGTGAATCCGCATACAACCTCTACACCCAGGCTACCTAATCTTAAAAAGATAGTCGAAGTCTACATGAACAAGGTGCCCATGGTACATGAGCACTGCAACCGCTGTCTTGCCAGCGCCAGGTGGCACAGCAACGCAGTACTTATGGTAGTAGACGCGGCTTTCGATTCCATTGGCTTAAACTACTTCCAGTCTGTTGTCCCCAAAGTTGAACTCTTCCGAAAAGAGTACGTTGAAACTGGAAAGATACGATTTATGGAAGACCTGGGCAAAGCAGATGATTCAAAGCTGAAGGAAATATGGAAAAACGCCCGTTCCTGGAATGTTGCCAGGGAAATTGCCCGCTATTTAGTCACGCTTAAGAAAAGACATAAACTGGACGACAGGGCAGCCCTTATCCGCTGGGCGAAAAACGCCCCGCTTTCGGATTGGGAGTTGGACCCGATGGGCGGGATTAATGGGGTAGGCATCAATACGTACCAGTACCTCAGGATGATGGGTGGCGTGGATACGGTCATGCCGGATAAAATTGTTAAGAAGGTGATTTACGAAATATTGAACAAGGCAATTGTCCCATTACCCGGAAGTGACTTGGACTTTATATTGCTGGTAGAAAAACTGGCGCCACAGACCGGGTATAAGGCTATAGAACTATGCTGGATGACATGGCTGATACAAAGCGAGGCAGGCTTAAGCAGGACCGAAAAATACGCAAGCTTGTTGCCTAAAATATGAAGAATAATGACGAACACATAAAAGTAGAACTGGAGCAAATCGAAGAGAAGGAAGAGATAAGACCCGGTTTTTGGACCAAAGACAGGGTCATACAAATTGCGACGCTGCTGCTGGTTATCGCCCTTTTTCTCATTATATTCTGGCAGCGCAAGAACATTATGGAATTTTCCCGCCAACTCAGTGAATACGGGGGACTTAAATATGTCGGGGTCTTTGTACTTTCGGCAGCAGCTTCAGCCACTATAATTATCCCAGTGCCTGGGCTGGCCATGACCTCCGCTTTCGGCGCATTTTCAGCAAATCCATGGGACCCTCTCTGGTTTGGGATAGCGTCCGGATTAGGAGCTACACTGGGTGAATTCACGGGATACATGCTGGGTTATAGCGGACGCATGGCGATCCCCTATACCAAGACATATGATAGGATTGTTGGCTGGATGCAAAAATGGGGCAGTTGGACAATCTTTGCACTTGCCTTCATACCGAATCCTTTATTTGACATAGCCGGGATGGCCGCCGGCATACTGAAATACCCCGCATGGAAATTTATGCTAGTGGGAGCGGCCGGCAGGCTGCCCAAACACATACTCTTTTGCTACCTTGGCTACTGGGGCATACATCTATTTCCCAAATAGAATATAGAGCGAGGTCTAAATATGGAACAAGAAAAGTCGATAGAAGACAGGCTCAATCTGCTGGAACAAAAAGCAGGAGATTACGAAGAGTTATACGGCAGTTGCGCCCAGGGGACTTTAATGGCACTGCAGGAAGAATTCAAAATGGGCAACGCTCAAACTATCAAGGCAGCCACCGCCATGCCCGGAATAGCGCTCAGGGGTGAAACATGTGGGGCAGTGATCGGAGCGATAATGGCGTTGGGACTTGCCTTCGGCAAGGAGAAACCGGACGATTTTGCTGCAGTCCAACGCACTACAGGCGCATCGCGCAAGCTATGCAAGCGATTCGAAGAGGAATTCGGCGGATGCAATTGCAGGGATGTACAGCACCACATGTTCGGCCGCAGCTTCAACCTGACCGATCCGAAAGACCAGGCGGAATTTATTAAAGCCAACGCATCAAATAAGTGCCGCGCTCCAGCAGGAAAAGCCGCCAGGATCGCTGGAGAAATGATTCTCGAGGAAAATAAAAAATAGTCTATACTAAAAGACTCGACATTGTTTTTAGACAGAGCTTAAACAAGTATTCAAATGATTGCAGTTACAATGGGGGCGCTGTGTTCAGCGCCCCCATTGATTTGCTTTAATTGCACTCAGCATCCGAATTTAAAATGCGAAATGTATAGCGGTACCTGCCACCATAAGAGCTACCAGCATAATAGTGACCAGGAAAGCTCCCACGTATATGTGGCCGGTCTTGCGGAAGAAATAAGTTAGAATAAGTGCGCCAAGCGGCATCTCGACAATGTAGGGTATAGCAACAATGGAGAACAAGGATTCAGCAGGAATAAGCAGGCTACCACCCATCATAAGCGGAATATACTGGTAAAGGAATAAGATGACGTATCCAGCGGCCATTATCAAGGCGTTGGTTACCAACTCCCGCCAGAGGCTTACCTCCTTTCCTTTGCTTGTTGAGCGCAGCTCACCGTGCAAAATAACGGCAAACGGAATCCAGAAAAAAGCAAAGGGGATAACATAGCATAGGAAAATCTGGAACTGAAGCGGCGACAGGGGTTTAACGGCCAGTATCCAGATGCGATAGTCCACGGTAAACAGCCAGGCTGAGAACACCAATGTAAGGTAAGCTGCAATTGCGGCCAGTGCGGCAACAAGAAGGGACTTTCCGATTTTTTTCCAGTTCAGCTTGGTAGCCCACGTGACGCCGTAGGTGTCGCCGTTGGCCCCGGTTTTCCGGTTCCAGATAAAGTGCCAGAGCGTGACTAATATTGCGGAGATAATGCCGAGTATCACCGACCACCACATAAGCTGGGTAGCTATATTATCAGGGAACAACCAGACCGGGTTAAGTATTTTGAGATTTGCCGGCAATTCCACGAAGGTGAAAAAAGGCACTGCGGTCACAATAACCAGAATCGCCACGCCTATCCACCAACCCAGGCCGGTGGCGGGTTTAGGCGCAGGCGTTGGCTCTGCCAATTCCTTGAAGAAATTGGTTTTCAGGATCAGGCTGCCGACCGGGAAGAGCAACATAAAGAACCCGATCAGGGCAAGTAGATTGCCGAATTCTTTCCAGGGCCAGGACTGGTTGGACGACGGCAGGCTGTTGCCTCCCTTCAAGGTCTTCTGGAACCAGTCGATAGCATAGCCGATGGCCACAGGGTTGAAGTGGTCCCAGGGATGAGTACCCTGAGGTTGGTACAATACCCGGGCCGTGCCATCATCAATGGAGCCGTATATCTGACCCGGCACCACGTCACCCTTGGTTCCAAAAGCGTTCTTGAGTTTATCAGTTTTTACGATGTCCTTCGGGATCAGGGTGCCCCACATAAGCGGCGAAAATTCATCCCACTGGGAATAAACCAGACAAAAATTTCGCGGGAAGGTGGCTGTCCCATCTGGACCACCGTAAGTTCCCGTTGAAGATCCTTCCAATACGAAGGATTGATAACCGTCTTTTACAACAGCGGCAGCTATCACACTCGCCCACCCACCCATCGAATGGCCTTCCAGGCCTATATTCTTTGGATCAACAATATCCAGCGTGCGAATATAGCGAAGGGAATCCACTCCGCCAAAGCCGTTGGCAAAGGCGGGCGGGTCTGAATAACCATGACCAGTCTGGTCCGGAGCTAATACCACATAGCCGCGTCTTGCAAACTCTATTGCAAAACCATCCTGCGTTTCGCGGGAGTTTATATAGCCGTGGATGGCAACTATCCCGGGCGCCGGGTTCTTGGCCGTGACACCATTCGGCACATAAAGAAGGGCGCTCATGATAGTCCCGTTACTACCCACAAAGCGTATATCACGGATTTTTACATTGCCCCAGTCTGTCTGTACACACGATGCCAGCAGGTCGCCCACAAGGATCAGTAGCAGTGAGACGGCGAGAAGACACCATGTACGTTTAGATCCATTCATTCCAAATACCTCCTCCCAATTTTGTTCAAATGGAAAACACCAATAGATTTACATCTTGATCCCGCAGATATAAGGGCTGTCCACGCAAAAAAGCGTGGACAAGATTGAAATGCTGATAGCTATCACCTCCCTTTTGCCGAACTGCCGCCCCCAGGTTCAGAAAAGGTGCCGCCGCACTTTATGGCATTCCGGCTACCGCACTAAATCTTTCATATCCAGTGAAGGAGCTTTGCCGAGGTTGGGATATTCTCCGGGGATAGCCCAGTTACGTTTAATAGGCCTCCCAGCCCTGACCCCGGTAAACCTCCCAGCATCTACCGCCACCACACCATTAACAATTACATAGGGAATCCCTTCGGATGGCAATCCCGGGGCAATATACGTTGACTTATCAGTAATAGCATTTGCATCAAAAATAGTGATATCGGCATCACACCCGACCTGCACCCTTCCTTTTTTATCCAGGCCTAAGAACGTGGCTGCCATACTGGATGTCCTGGCCAGTGCCGTACGCAGATCACAGACACCCTTCTCCCGCACCCAGTACCCCA
>JBEKCL010000030.1:0-21598 GCA_050014895.1 Dehalococcoidia bacterium | reverse complement strand
GGCCAGCCATTCTGGTGGTAGCGCATACCGGATTTACTCTTAGTTGTAGCATAACGTGATTTTACGTACAAATTAGCGTTTTTGTGTCATATTGGTTGATCGGGTTTTGTACGTAGAATATCAAGCGGTGCTCACAAGCCTTGGATTCAGCCCTGTCCAGATTTGAGCCTTATAAATCAGGTTCTGATACTACTGCATCTAGCTGAGATCGTGGAGTACTTTATTATGATTGATATGCATAACTCTCATGAATCATTGCATTCAATGTCTGAATATATTGCATCTTGTCTGGAATCAAGTTGATAAGTTCTATGAAGGGGGTGTCCCAAATATGTACTACGATAGATACAACAAAACGGAAGATCGTTTAATACTGGCACTAAGTCTGATTTGGTTATTCAAAGCCAATACGGACACTTTGGTCAAGCGGCTTGAGGTGTCTCGTCCGACATTGATACGCATGATCAACGAACTGAAAAGACGTGGATTCACGATTAATTCCGTGCGTGATCCGAATGGATGGCATTACGAATTCAGGCATCTATGGGGAGAACCACTGCCTACTATCGATCGTAGAATCAAAATGCCTGGTGAAATAGATCACAAATCACCTGGCATCTCAGGGGATCCCCAGTTTATCTCGACGTCTCCTAACAAAAATGCCGCCCATTAGAGATCAGGTAACATTTCAGGCTTTTATATACTATAGACAAGCAATGAAGAAAATATTGGGGATGGGCGGTAGTAGATACGGATGATTTGAAACACATTGAACTGGAATAAATAGACACCGCCCCTATTCAGATAAAGCAAGAACTTCTCTGGAATCCATAGTCGTTGATGTCCTGAAACTTTAGAACAGGCTCAGGCTCGATAATAAGTTCTACAAGTATAAGATGACCGTTACCTTGTATATTCTTTGCTGGTCTATTAAATGGGAAAAACTTTGGCACCTAGATAAGAGTGTAATGGCCTTTTACCTGGCGCAGGCATACCAGCGTTTCAATCTGCGTAAAACCTACCACGTTTTTCGATACGCTCATTATAAAATCAGATATCTCCGTATGTCTCTTGAACACAGCAACTGCTATTATCGGGTATCTTCCTGTAAAACGCGAAACTGAAATGATCTGATCATACTTGGCCAACGCTTTGCTTACACTCTCTATTTTATTGTGCTCGGCATCTATCAAAAAGATAATAGGGAACATAAAACCGGCTTTTTCGGCATCAACTATGCCCATAAGATGTAATATCCCTCTTTTTTTCAAATCACGGATTCTGCGTCTTACGGATGTGGCACTTATGCCCAACTTATTACCAAGCACCTGGCTGCTCTGGTCAGCATCCTGCTCAAGGTAATAAATAAGCTTTTTGTTAATATCGTCTATCTTGTCCATATGTCCGTTCATAATGAACATAAATCTATCACAAAATGGCCCAAAAATCCAACATTATGACCAAAAGTATTGACATTTATTTCGACGAGGTTAGAATATTTAACCAATATGGCGGATTTATCAAATAAGGTGAGGATTATATGAGCTACGAGAAGATTATTTACGAGAAAAAAGATGGGGTCGGCATTATCACCTTCAATTCTCCCAAGAACCGCAATGCTATGAGCAAGCAATTTATGAAAGATATGCATAGTTGTTTAGACGAAGCAAGGTATGATGATGAAGTTAAAGTATTGATATTAACTGGCGGCCCAAAGTGGTTTGCCTCAGGAATCGACCTGAAAGAAGCGCAGAGCGACCCCATGAACCGCAAGGATGCCGATATCGGACGCGGATATTTTAGAAAACTTCAACACTTCCCCAAACCCGTTATTGCAGCGGTTAGCGGTGCATGCGTAGCAGGAGGCTGTGAAACGCTTGTCTGCTGTGATATGTGTATTGCCTCTGATACTTCCTACTTCGGTTTATCCGAGATATTATTCGGAGCACTTGCCGCGGGTGGCGCCATTCATAGATTACCCAGGCTGATAGGTGTATTCAAGGCCAAGGAATTATTATTCCTCGGAGAAAACATCGATGTCCAGGAAGCATACAGGATCGGCCTTGTGAATAAGATAACCAGTGTCGATGGCCTTATGGATGAAGCAATGGTATTCGGCAAAAAGCTTGCCTCCCTCTCCGCACCTGCCGTCAGCTTGTGTAAATTCCTGGTCAACAAAGGTCTTAAAACTGACCTCGATACAGCGCTGGATTTTGATGAATATGTCTGTACATTTGATAATATGGGGACTCCTGAGCAGAGGCTTGATGCGATCAAGAAAGCGGCTGAAAAATACAAAGTATACGGCAAGATATTTCATGACACAATAAAATAAAGGCATTATATCGACAAGTTCTCCATTTAATTAATAAAAGTGATGAATTGGTTGATTTATTTAAATGAGTGCACTAAAAGACATTAAAGTATTGGATTTCTGTCATATGGCGCCTGGCATGTACTGCACAATGATGCTTGCCGATTTCGGCGCGGATGTCCTGCGCATCGAGAGGCCGGTTAAAGATACACTTTCACTATTGGCTGGAAATCCTGCACTGGAGGAGTTAACTAAAGCACAGGAAGGTATTAACCGTGCTTTTAATAGAAATAAACGCAGCATAGCGCTGAACCTCAGCGAGAAGAAATCACTTGAGATAGTTTATAAACTGGCCGAGTCAGCAGACGTGATCGTTGAAGGGTTCCGGCCGGGAGTTGCTGCAAAGCTGGGCATAGATTATGCAACCATGAGCAAAATCAATCCGGGTATTGTCTATTGTTCTCTTAGCGGCTACGGGCAAACTGGGCCATATGCACAGTTACCGGGTCATGATATAAATTACATCGCTTTAGGCGGAGCACTGGATATGATCGGTGTACCGGGAGGAGCGCCCGTGATCCCGATGAATTTCATTGGTGATTGGGCCGGGGGATCGCTGCATGGAGTTATTGGCATTCTCCTAGCCTTAAACGCTAGGCATAAGACCCAAAAAGGGCAATATGTAGATATATCCTACACCGATGGCGTAGCGTCACTGGTAACCCTTTTTGCTTTTAATAGCCTCAATTTTGGGACTGAATATAAACGCGGCAGTCTTGGTAACGATCCAAACTACACGACATACAAGACCAGGGATAACAAGTATATCGCGATCGGGTGCGTAGAGCCATGGTTCTGGGTAAACCTTTGCAAATTTGCGGGCAGGGAAGATCTCATTGCCTTTCAGTTTGATAAATCAGATAAGCGTGACCAGGTCTGGGATTTCTTCAGGGACTTCTTCTTGCAGAAGGATAGGGATGAGTGGTTTGAACTCATGAAGGACAAGAACATTCCGATAGGCAAGGTATACAGCGTTGGCGAGGCCTTTTCTGATCCACAGATGAAACACCGGCATATGCTGGAAGAGATAGATTTGCCGGATGGGAGCAAAGAAAAGGCTGTAGGAGTGTCCATCAAATTGTCCGATACACCCGGGGAAATTAAATCTCCTGCCCCGGTCCTTGGAAATAATACAAAAGAAGTATTAAAAGATCTGGGCTATTCATCAAAACAAATAGAAGACCTTTTACAGCAAGGCATAATAGGCTAAAAGGTACAGAGAATAAAGATGAGTAAAAATGTAGCAATAATCGGCATTGGTCAAACGACCTATGAAAAACGTAAATTAAAGCAAAACAGAGAGGAAATGATCTTTGAGGCAGCCACCAAAGCCCTTGCCGATGCAGGTATTACCAGAGAGCAGGTGGATAGTGTTGTGCTTGATGCTTATGACTTGGCTGACGGGGTGGCAATAGCGAGCGCTACGTCTGCCGCTCCTGCCGGGGCTCACAACAAAGATGAAACGAGATTAAGTGACGATGGAGCTTTTGCCGTCTGTCTTGCGTATATGGAAATTATGAGCGGTCTTTCAAACATAACACTGGTTGTTGCCTGGCATAAAAACTGTGGCGATTGGAACCTGATTACCAATTTAAGCTTCGAACCCTTCTGTCAGCGTCCATTTGCTCTTAACCAGGTTACGACAGATGCGATACAGGTGGTCAAATTCATGGAGAAATACGGATTTACTGAAGAACATGCGGCAAAGGTAATCGTAAGAAACCGTCTTCATGCTGCAAATAACCCGTTAGCAGACAAAAAAACCCCCTTGACAGTGAAAGATATCATGAAGTCCAGGGCGGTTGCATGGCCGCTGAAAGAATTGGATCTTCCCCCGGATTCTGAAGGCGCCTGCGCTATGGTACTGGCGTCTGAAGATTATGTTGATCGTAACCGGAAAGTGGCATGGATCAAAGGATTGGGATGGGCAGCTGACTCTTATTATCTAGGGAACAGGGACCTCGCTGAATTGGGATCACTGAAAATCGCTGCCAATATGGCTTACCGTATGGCAGGTATAGACAAGCCTGCCGAACAAATCGATGTAGCGGAGATTTGCGGGTCAACAGCTTATCACGAATTGGCAGCATATCAAGCGCTGGGTTTCTGTGGAGTCGGGGAAGTTGCCAAATTAGTTGAATCCGATGAGTATTTCAATAGAAAACCCCATGTGAATCCTTCGGGGGGTATCACCTCGTCAAACCCGCATGCGGCGTCGGGGTTAGTTCGTGTTGCTGAGGCTGCCTTACAGGTGATGGGCCGGGCGGAAAAAAGACAAGTAAAAAATACTAAAAACGCCCTGGCTCACGGTATAGGCGGCATGTGCAATCAGTGCAACTGCATATTAGTATTAGCCGCAAATAGAGTAAAGAATGGGTAGTCTGATGAATAGAAGAGTCGCAATTATCAGCACAGGACAAACAAAGTATTCAGGCAGGCGCAAGGATGTATCCTTTACAGAGATGGCGCATGAAGCTACTGAACGGGCGTTAAATGACGCCAATCTGACCTTGGCTGATATTGATGCGGTGGTTTTTGGATCAGCACCTGAAGCTTTTGAAGGGGTGAACTGGCCTGATAAATGGTGTGTAGATGCAACTGGGGCGATAGGCAAGCCGTTTATGAGGGTACATACGGGTGGTGCTACAGGGGGTTCGACAGCAATTGCTGCTGTTCAACATGTAGCCTCGGGTATGTTCAATACTGTCCTGGCCATAGCTATTGAGAGAGTAAGCGAAACTCCGGACGCTCAGAGCATATTAAAAGTGGGAGGTCCCCCGTTATTTTCCAGGGATTCGGAGGGTTTCAATATCATCTCCGACGTGGCCATGGAAACCTCACGATGGTTAAAGGCCGGCAACATGTCTGAATGGCATATGGCTAAAATATCCTCAAAAAATCATGCTAATGCTATGAATAACCCTTATGCACATCTGAGATTTCAGGTGACCATTGAAGAAGTACTCGCATCCAGGGCGGTGGCTTCTCCGCTGAAATTGCTGGATTGTTGTCCCAGGTCGGATGGCGCTTGCGCAATAGTTGTGACATCGGAAGAGAAGGCAAAACGATGCACAAAAAGACCTGCCTGGGTTAAGGGTCTGGGAGCATATACCAGGTGTTTTACAAGTGGTGAGGGAGCTCTAATGACTAAGGAAGAGTTGGAGCATAACGCTATATTCAAAGCTTATCGCATGGCAGGTATAGATAAACCACGCAGGCAAATACAGGTCGTTGAACCATATACTCCTTTTTCTTCAACTGAATTGATGACCTATGTTCTGATGGGTCTTTGTGAGCATAGTGAAGTTGCCAAGCTATGCGAAAACGGCTTCGGAGAAATGGGCGGTGAAATACCTTTCAGCCCATCCGGTGGTGTATTATGCTCCAATCCTATTGGAGCTACAGCCCTGGTACGGATAGCAGAAATAGCCTTACAGGTCATGGGGAAAGCCGATAAAAGACAGGTGCCTGACGTAAAAATAGGGGTGGCAACAGGTGCTGGTGGTTCGGGAGGCATGGGATTAGCGCAATTTAACACTGCCATGATATTAGGTGTTGAGCCAAACTAAATTTCATCAGGAGATATCAGAATGTCTGAAGAATTTGAATTATTAGTATTACCTGGAAAATGGGAAATAAACTATAACTATGTCGCCGGCGAAACACTAAGCCGGTTCTTTCATGAATTGAAAAATAATGGAAGAATAATGGCCGTAAAATGCCCTAAATGTCAGCGCGTATTGTTGCCGCCTTTCTCATATTGCGAAAGATGTTTCGTCCCTACCGGTGACAACTGGATCGAAATAGAACCGTCAGGAATACTCGAATCATTTAGTATCGTTACTGAGAAGTTCGAGGGAGCGCCTGAACCTCCATATGTTACCTGCTATGTACGCCTGGGCCAGGCATCAACTACAGTTCCTAATTTTTTAGCAGGTGTGGATCTGACAGATATTGAAAAAGCCAAAGAGAAAATAAAAGTCGGAATGCGGGTTAAAGCCGTATTTAAAGATAAGAGTTTGCGCGTGGGGAGAATCAGGGATTTCGAAATCGTACCTGAGTAATAAGGGGCTACAGATAACAGATTAATGCAGTTTATGTAGCGGGAGGTCATCGTGAAAAAGCTTGTATCAAATTATACGGACAAAGACGATGCTTTGCATCCTTTAGATGGTAGCCATTACTATGAATGGTGGTATTTTGACGGAAGATTTACCAATGGCTACTCTTTCGTAGCAATCTGGCATTGGCGTAATTCAGCTTTAACTCCGCACGTGCCTTCCATTCAAATATACATTTATACTCCCGATGGGAAGTGCCATCAGGGTCTACGTACTGTAAATCCCGCAGAGTGCAAGTCAAAGTCCGACAATTGCGATATAACTATGAATGATAGCTATGTCCGGCAACAGGGCGATGTATATTCGCTGTCTATGCTTACCAAAGGAGTTGGATGCGAGCTCACATTCGAACCACTGGTGCAGGGTTGGAAACATGACGACGGCCTTATGTGCAATACAGCAAACATGATACACGGCTGGGTTATTCCGTGTCCGAGAGCGAATGTAAAAGGAAACCTTTATTTAGATGGGGCAACCATTCCCGTCGCAGGCAGTGGGTATCATGATCACAATTGGGGGAATTCCTCACTGGCAGATTTCTGTAACGGATGGTATTGGGGTCGTATTAGCGACAGCCAATATACGGCGATATTTAATAAGATTTTCTCCAAGGATAATAAGGAACTTCGTATGTTTTATCTTGCGAATAACCAATGCACATTGTTGGATACCAGCGATTTCCAGTTTATTGCTGATGAAAATACTATGCATGAAGGCTTATATAATCCTTATCCTAATAATATAGATATGAATGTCGATCAGGAGGACATTAAGCTAAAGTATAAACTAAAAACCCTGAATGTGGTCGAGGCCACTAAACTATCGAAGGATCCCAACATTAGGGCTGATTACGGTCGCTTTCTGGCCGATTATGAAGCAAAGATACAAATAGAGAAGTCATCTGACGAGGTGCATGGTCAGGGCATTTTCGAACGTTTTATATTCAGGTAATACACACTGGATTTGCGATATTTACAAAGAATAATTAATAACTAAGTCCAAATTCACAATGCCAAATATCGGGTTATCCGGTAGCGAACCCGATATTTAGTAGTAAGATCGTTAGTACCCTTTATTTTGACAGAAAGACTATATGCCTGTGGATGCTTTTTGTGTCGCTGGAAATACCTGACGGTTTCAATCCGGCGGAGTCTTCTATGTCACAGGTAGGAAATAAGATAACTTTCGATAAAAAGGGAGAGATGAAATGATTAAGACACCGATGACCGAACTATTTGGTTGTAAATACCCTATCATGCTGGCTGGTATGAACTGGATTACAACTCCAAAACTGGTTGCAGCAGTGTGCAATGCTGGAGGATTGGGAATTTTTGCCACCGCCAGATGCACACTTGAAGAAACCAGGAAAAATATTCGTGAAATCCGGAATTTAACTGACAAGCCGTTTGGAATTAACCAGATACTTAATCTGGGACCAATTGCCAAAGAAACGATCGAAGTTGCTATAGAAGAAAAGGTACCTGTGATCAATTATACCCTGGGAAAACCATGGTTTATAGATAAAGTACATGCTTATGGTGGGAAGGTTCTTGGTACCACTGCCACGGTAAAGCATGCTTTGAAAGCCCAGGAAATAGGTTGTGATGCAATTGTAATTACCGGTCTGGAGGCAGCGGCTCATGGAGAGGAGGCTACCACACTGGTGCTGCTGCCGATTGTGGCCAGCAAGGTCAAGATACCCGTCATATCTGCTGGTGGCTTTCAGAATGGCGGTGGATTGATTGCAGCACTCGCCCTTGGAGCCAGTGGCATCTCTATGGGTACAAGATTCGCGATGACCCAAGAAAGTCCGGTGCATGACAATTTCAAACAGTACTGTATGAAAGCAACTGAGAACGATACGTTACGCAGCGAAAGGTTCGATGGTATGCCTTCAAGGTTGTTAAAGACATCGGTTACCGAGCGGCTGGTTAAGAGCAGGTTCCCATTGGCTGAGGCCATACTTGGTGCCATGCAGATAAAGCAGATGCTCAATCTGAGTTGGGGGCAATTCATCGGCATGAGCATAAAAATGATGACTGCTGAGGAAAGTCATCCCTTGTGGACGCAAGCCCGTCAGGCCGCCTTCAGTTACCGTGCTCTGAAAGGTATCTACGATGGTGATATGCAAGAAGGTGTTTTTGTCGCAGGACAGGTGGTCGGTGCTTGTGAGGACCTGCCTGCAGTGAAAGTACTGGTTGACAGAATCATGTCGGAAGCAGAGCAGTTCATTAAAAAAGAGCACTCTATTTTGGCTGAAATGTCAGCCAGCCGCTAGGTTATAAGGACGAGAGCACAAGCAAATCCTGAGCGATAATTTACAGTTTTTGTAATTTCATCATTAATCGCTACTGCGCCTGCAGTCGCTTCCTTGATGCCTTCGTAAAGGATATGTTCTTTGGTCGGAAAATAGTTATAAATATTGCCAACAGGACATTTTCTGCATTCTCAGTCTAATTTCTAATAATAGCCTGGCAAATCATCCTTAAAATTAGAACAAAATACCTATCATACCGATCAATTCGGATGCTTATTACGATCAACCGGGCTGTGTCCCCGGACCCGTCCGGCCGGCCCACTATCACCGGACGGGAAACCGGGACTATAGTTATGAGGAGCAAGGCCGCAACGATAATTAATGGGATCGACTGGCATCACTTATTCAGGTTTATAGGTAATCCAATCTCCCTTATGAATAACTGTCCCCGATGGTTCAAGCTCCGTTCTCAAAAGCGTCAATTGCTCTTCTGTAGGCACTTCAAACGGTTCTAAATGCTCTGCAATTACCGGCTCAAAACCGAGTAACGAACGTAGTTCATCAACACTCGACCATGGTGCGACAGACAGCAGCTTCATTCTGTGTGTTTTTTCATCAAAACCGAAGTTAGCCTTGTCCGTAAAAACCCTCCATGGCCCGGTATTAGGGGGGAGGCCCACTTTCTCGCGAGCGTGTGGAGAGCCATCCAGGAAACCTGGTGATGAAATGAAATCAACTTTAGCCGGGAATTTTTGCTTGCTGATTTCAGTCAGGACAATAGTCCTCCAGCACATTGAAGCGATTTCGGTCGCCCCGCCTGCACCTCCGAACCTGCGTTTAGGGTGCTCCCAACTATCGCCAAGCATGGTCGTGTTGAGATTGCCATACTGATCTATTTGTAGAGAATCAAGGATACCATAATCGTAGTAACCTCCCCCGCAGTGCGTAGTCAGCGTATTGATGCCTGTCCAGCATACTGACCTGTACGTTGGATCGCTGCCTGCCCCGGTAAAAGCGAAATTGTAGTGAGGAGTGGTAGGCGATATATAACCCTCCTCAATCATATAAAGGACATTCGGGCAACGTTGTTTACGGGCCAGTAATATTGCTACCATAGGTGTGCCGCCGATGGCAACCCAATAGGACTTATCACCTTCAATGGCGTTTGCAGTGGAGCATATAATACACTCAGTTTGTGTAAAACTAATTTCTTCGCTCATGCTCGAAATCCTTCCTTTACTTTTTCTCCCATCGTCAACTCGGCCAGCTTTTTGCCGGTGACACGCTTTTCCAGCATATCGAAATGCGATGATACGCTGTAAACCCATTTATCCATATAAGAATCCCAATCTCCTGCCATGCCGTGGTCTACAAGGAATAATTCCATAATTGCTTCGGGATCAAGGGTATACACGCCTGGCACCGTTCCCGGATAAGAACCGAAGGGCAAATGTACTACGGCATCCACAAGATAATGCGGTATAGTTGTAAGGCCCGGTGCGCGCCTGATGTCCTCGTTGCTGATAATTTCCTCCGTGGAGATAATAACTTTCTTTGAGCAGGCTGCACACTCTGTTGGAGAAAAACCGGCGCCGAAGATACGCGCATTCCCGTACTCATCACACTGATAGGCATGTATCAAGGCCACATCAGGGTTAAGTGCAGGCAGAAGCACTATATTCATTCCCGTATATGGATCTTTAACTATTTTGGCTCCTGAATGTTCGAAAATATCAGTTCCACCGAGGTAGCGTACGGGCATAAAAGGTATGCCCATAGCGCCGGCAAGCATCCGATGGACCAGTGCACTGTTGCTCCATTCGGTTATTTTTACCTTGCCTTCTGCTATGGCCTTGCACCCATGGCTGCCATGAAAAAACCAGCCGATATCAAGCCGGCTTACACAGCCCCCTACAATCAGCAAGGAAGGTTCAAGAAAACTGTACTTGGTGGAAACCCACAGGTCCTTCTTTTTCTGCCGGATGATCTCACGAATTAATGCATCGGGTCCCCTTTTGGCATAATTCATATCGTAGACTAGGGAATCACCATCGCTTACAAATTTGGCAATTGCATCATGTTCGGACATGAGTTTACTTTTCAGCTCGCGTGACTTATGGGTACGCACCCAGTCCCTGAATTTGTCTGGATCAGGGGCGATAAATTCACCTTTACCGGAAGAGATTACTTCCATTTTTTACTCCTCATTCCTCTATCATTACTCGGTTGGCTGTAATAACTTTATTGTGATGCGCTGCTCGCGGGAACAAAGGGATGCTCGACATCCATTAAAGGATGTTCACTTAGGTATTCAAATTTCTTACCTTTTAACACACCCAGACAACATGGATATCCGTAGCAAACATTGGACCCATAGTCAGTTGTCTTTCCGGATGTGGTGTATCTACCCATAAACGAGTCAAAAGTTCCGGCTCTTATCGTGCGCATTACGGCATCCGGATCAACAGTTCCAGCCTGTTGGACCGCCTCCAGGTATTGCCCCATACTGGTGATGGATGTCCCGCCAAACGCACCGATAAACATATCTTTATTATATGTTTCTTTATACTTGGCCCATATCCTTTTTGCCATATCCAGGTATTTAGGAGCGACCGTTACCTTTTTGAACTCCCAGGGAACCGGATAATCGACTACAAGATTCTGCATGGCTTCATCGCTACCCACAATACCCCTAAGAGTGTCGTAATCCAGAGGAGCCGACATCTGTAAAAGGGGCCATTTATAACCCATCTGCGTTCTTTGCTTGGCAAACATGCATATATCAAGAACCCCGGCTAATAGATATACGACTTCTACGCCCTGCTCTGCCATTTTAGTAATGTACGGGGTAAAGTTCGTTGTTCCTGCCGGATAGTAACATCGTGTACTTGTAATACCGAAGTCCTTTTTGAGCCGATCGTCCACAGGCTGGGCATATGTATGAGCCTCTTTTACACCCGTTTCAGGCCCTGCCCAGCATATATTATGGTATTGAGGGAAACCCTCCATTATAGCAAGCGCAAAATTCATGGCCGCTTCCATCGAGGGGTAGCCATAAATTGCATATGATTGATCAGGTGGGAGAGCATCCCTCCCACCTATGCTTCCTAAATTTGCTATAACTTTTTCCGGGCTGCTTACCTGTGTTACTGGAGCATTCCCCATGCTTAAAACGCCAACAAGAGCATTAACCTTTTTGTCATAAATAAGGCTTCTTGCCGCTGTGGCGCTCATAGCAGGTTCGAACCCATCCGCATAATACATCTCTATCTTATATGTGTCATTACCGACCTTGACACCGCCATCCTCATTGATAAGTTGGGCATATATGTCCATGCCCGGTTTAATGCTCGCACCCCAAAGCCCCGCAGGTCCAGTGAATGGCATGATACAGCCAAGTTTCAGGACTTTTTCTTCGGCAGGTGCCTTGGCTCCCTGTCCTGCCTGACCGGACGGAGCGCAACCTACGAGTATCAATATGACTAAACATGCTGACAGTACCGATAATACGGTTGCCTTTTTACCCATCATTTATAAGACCTCCTCCAATATTTTTTCTGAAGATTAATCTATAGCTATTGCAATGATTAACGGTGCCTGCGGAGATATTGCGCTTGTCCAGTACACTCTATATCCAATCAAATTAATAACAATTTTGAAATCAAACCTGATGATCTAAGGATTATTTACTTAAATGGATAAATATACGACCACCTGCACCCTAATCCAAATGATTGCCGAAATTATAATCATTTGAAGTTCAAAGTCAATAGATTTGGCCATTAGGGTTTATATTTTGGTCAAATTTTGCCGTTATATGACCGTTATGATCACTATACTGGACAGTTTTTATGGAATAGAATTTGTCCGCAGGTGGGCGCGTGAGCCTTCAGACTTTATCTAAGCCCGAGCTTACGCATCATACTAACTACTGCAATCAATGCATCATTATCAGGGGGCAATTCCCAGAGCGAGCGACCTTCCTGGTTAAATTGGCGTATTGCCGGATCATCTGGAACGGAACCAAGCAAATGTGCCTCTTCCGGTAACACCTCAATTTTTCCCGCTGGAATTCGATTGGCAACCACATAAAGTCGGCACGACTTCATCATCTTTGATATTAAATTTAAAGTATTTATGCTTTGTCTTGAACCATCAACAACCGTAATTATAGTATTGACTCCATGCGTGACATCGCGGTTGATCTGCTCTATTCCGGCTTCTGCATCTATCAGTACAACTTGAAATGATGTAGAGATCAGATCAATAGCTTTTCGAAGGAGTGAGTTAGCTGGGCAAAAACACCCCTTTTCCGCAGAATGTCCCATAGCAAGCAGGGAATAGTTATCCCGTTCAACCAGGGTTTTAAGTACAAGATAATCGATTTGATCAGCAATATCCTTCGTCAGAGCTTTGTCGCTTGCACGTGCCGATATAATTAACTGGTCACGGACATCTGAGAGTGTTTGAGAATTACGTTCACCTATGGCATATGTAAGCCCCATAACAGGATCCGCATCGACAAACAATATTGGCCTTATACTATAATCTATCAAAGACCGCCCAAGAAGAGCTGAAAAGGATGTTTTCCCAACCCCTCCCTTTCCGCAGACAGCTATGACCTGTTTTTCTATCATGGTAGTCTCCATCTTCCGGCAATGATATCAAATATGTAAGGGCATTTCACTCGTTCATTTTATTTCACAACCAATCCGTTATGATATGCAACTACTTGTTGCCGAAGTCAGATCATTGGCGAAATTATAATCAGGCAAATATAAAAGTCAATAGATTTAGCCATTAGAGTTCATATTTTGGTCATATATTGCTGTTTTCCAACCGATATGTTCAACTTGCCGGGCTATTGCGATAGCATGGTATAGCTATCTTAGATCAGATTGCGTAATGCCGCATGAAAAATCCAATGAAACGATACAAATTGCATCTGAATTGCCAGTAATTGCCACGGATCATCAAGGCAATATATTTTAGGTATATATCGAACCCATGTCGCAAGCCGAAAAATCATGGGCAATTAATAATTAGCCGATCATGGATTATTCAGTGAAAAGACGGAAGGACATCTCTTACATCCAGTTATGTGGATGTATTTCCTGGCCATATACCATATACATGAAGGCGACTAAATCATAATGGGTCCGTTTATAGCTTATATAAGTCTACGCGGGTTTAAATCAGGCCTGCGCAATACCAGGTCCATTTTCATGCATATTCGACAGTACCGTAATTGCCGGAATAAATGATCATAATGGTCATAAAAACAGCAAAATATGACCAAAATATTAAACCTAATGGCCGTATCTATTGACTTTTCGCCTTTCTTATCTATAATTTCCTCGAGGCTTTGATTATGAAAACCGCCGGTTGTGATATAGGGTCTGCTACTTCAAAGGTTGCTATTTTGTCCGATGGTCACCTTGTTTCGTATGCCATTGAAGCTTCTACTGCGAAACCGGAGGTGACGATAAATAAGGCAATGGATCAGGCCCTGCAAAAAGCAGGGTTGTCCTCAGTTAAGGATCTAAATTACGTTTTGGGTACAGGTTATGGCCGGTTTTCAATTCCGTTGTTTAATTCGATCATGTCCGAAATAGCCTGCCATGCCAAGGGGGCCAACTGGCTGGATAATAGTGTCAGGACAATAATCGACATCGGCGGCCAGGATTGTAAAGTAATATCCGTAGACGGTAATGGCAAAGTATTGGAATTTACTATGAATGATCGTTGCGCCGCTGGTACAGGGCGCTTTTACGAGTCTATGGCAAGGGTACTACAGTGTACTCTGGGCGATATCTCTTCGTTATCCAACCAGGGCAGTAACCCCATTCATCTCTCCAGTCAATGCAGCGTGTTTGCCGAATCTGAAGTAATTACTAAAATTTACGAAGGGTTCAAGCTGGAGGATATTATTGCCGGCATAAATAATTCAGTCGCTGCCAGGCTGGTCCCGATGGTAAGCAGAGTTGGGCTCGTTGAGAAACTGGTATTGTCGGGAGGATGCGCAAAGAATGATGGCCTCGCCCTGGCCCTTCAAAAGCAACTGGGAGTCTACCCCCAAAAAATGCCGTTGGATCCCCAGGTTATCGGCGCTATAGGGGCGGCTCTTTTCGCCATGGATAAATTGCATTCTTAGTTCCGATAGCGATACATATATTTTTCTTTTGGAGAATGTTAGGGGGGTATGGCATAAATCAAGGTAGGTAAAAGATAGAAAATCGGAGAAAGATGATGAGTAAAACAACTACAACGGTTATGGATGAATTCTCAAAGGTCACAGAGTCAATAATAAATGACTATGTGCAGGACTGGAAAAGCCAGGGAGGCAAGGTTGTCGGATACATCTGCTGCCTTATACCGAAGGAACTTATCATCGCAGCAGGCATGCTGCCTTTTCGGGTGAGGGGGACAGGCTGCACAGCTCCGGAACTGGCAGAAAAATATACCGGGTCAATTTGCTGCACTTATCCAAAAAGCTTTTTCAGCCAGGCAATCAAAGGCGAGTACGATTTCCTGGATGGTGTGGTCTTTCCCAATAACTGCGACCATTACCGCCGGCTGTTTGTAAACTGGCCCCGTGCTGGCATGAAGACACCGTTTTTACATCTGGTAAGCAACGCAAAGCAAATGCGACCCGCAGCTCTGGTATGGGAAAAAGATGAGTTTATCAAATTAAAGCAGCATATGGAGCAGCATTTCGGGATAAAAATCACGGATGAGAATCTCTGGAAGGCCATTAAACTCAGCAATAAAACAAGGAGTCTTCAACGGAAGCTCTACGAGCTTAGAAAGGCGAAAACCCCCCCTATTTCAGGCACTGATACATTGAAAGCAATGGTCGCTTCCACCGCCATGCCTCTTGATAAATATAACCAGATGCTCGAGACATTGCTGAGTGAACTTAAAAATGCCGGGGCGCAGAATAATAACGATGTAAGATTGATGATTGTGAGTTCATGTCTCGACAATCCGGTATTTATAAAGATGATCGAGGATCTTGGATGCGATGTTGTCACCGACTTTACCTGCTTTGGCAGCAAAATCATGTGGCATGACATCAATGAGGCTATAAAAGATCCGATGGAAGCGCTTGCCTCATATTATCTTAAAGATCAGCTCTCCTGCGCCAGGTTTGACGGTGACCAGTCAAGGCGCAGCGAACACATCCATAATATGATACGTGATTTTAATGCCACTGGGGTTATTATGGACAGGATCGTGTTTTGTGACACGTGGAGCATTTTTAATTACATGATGGAAAAAGATCTTAAAGAATGGAAGGTTCCTTTCTTACCTATAGAAAGAGAATACAACCCATCCTTTATGGGACAGCTGAAAACCAGAGTTCAGGCATTTCTTGAAATGCTGAGGAGTTAGAAGATGAGTGAACAGCAGCAATCACAGGCGCAACCGCAACTTAACGATTATGTCATGGCATTGATGGAAAAAGTGAGTGCTCTTTCCAAAAGTGATGATCCCTATGATAAGGTCCAGTTGGAATATTACCAATTATCCCAGGCCAGGACGGCAAGGGTAAGGCAGGCTATCAGCGAAGGGACTCCGACGGCCAGCGTCGGAGGAAACTGCGTACCGGAATTGTGCCTTGCCCTGGACATGGAAGTTTTTCAGGCTCTGGAGTTCCCTCTGTATGATGCAATGATGAACGGAGGATTAGATGGATTACATAAAATGATCGACGCCTCCGCTGAAATGTTCGGGAACAATATGTGTACTTTCATCAGGCTGGCAGGGGTTGCCATGGAGAAGAACCTTTGTCCAAAAGGTACTGTGCTTATCGGTATGTCGTCCATCTGTGAAGCGGGAAGTGCACTCGCACAGTTAGTAACAGTCAATCCATACTTCAAGGGTGTGCCTAATGTTTCCATAGAAAGTCCGGGCCGTAGAGATAATGTACCCGATGATGAAGCTTTGGAGTATCTCGGCGAGCAGCTAAAAAATGATGTGGTGCCATTTCTTGAAAAATACTCAGGCAAGAAGTTGGATATGGACAAGTTAAAGCACATATGTAAAGAGTCCAATGAGCAACTTCACCTATGGTGGGAGTATAACGAGTTGAGACGCAATATCCCATGCCCATCCGACTGGGAAGTAGCTAATTTTGTTAATGCAGTTGCCAGGTACTGGGGACTGGGGCATCCAGAATGCAAGGCTTGGTTACAGAGACTGGTAAACGTTCTCGAACAACGGGTAAAGGAGCATAAGGGCATTACCGGGATCAATGAAAAGATCAGGGTATTTTGGTTCGATTTCCCGCCTATCGTATGGGGAAATAAGGTTTGGCCGTGGCTGGGCAAAGAATTCGGAGCGGTCATGGTTATGGACCTTTATTCAGATAATCCGCCGCATACGTATATTAATACTTCTGATGAAAAACAAATGTGGAAAGACCTGGCGAGAAGGTCTTCATATGATTTTGGCATGCCCAGGATCGCTTTGGGAACCGGCAGTATGTACGCGAAAGACACTGTTCGTGTAATCAAAGACTTCAGTTGCAATGCAGTAATCTGGCCGGGGCATATGGGGCATAAGGATGCTGGTGCTTTGGTCAATATTGTGCAAGAGCAATGCCGCAATCTCAAAGTGCCCTTTTTAAATCTTGGATGTGATCTGGCTGATGATCGCTACACATCGCCAGATGCGATAAAAGACAAGATTGCCAACTTCTTCCAGGTGTCGGGACTTGTCTAGGATGGCCATTTTTCCGGAACTTGTGTTGCCGGAGATGCATTGAATCTGTGGTAGGGGTTTATGGCGGTTTTTGATTTATATATAAACAAAATTTCCGCCTACGTTGATGATCTGGAGTCGAAAGGCAGACGGGTGAAAAAAATTGAGTCTGCATTTATGGCAGGCCAAGTGAAAGATCTGATGCCTTTCTTGCAGGGAACGGAATCCATTTCTGAAACCATATTGCGAGGTGATACCTTCCTTGAACTGGGGAATCCAGTGACTTCTTCATGTGCATTTGTACTTTGGACGCAGAACTCCGGGTTAATTAAAGATGGGAGAGTTACTTTAATCGGGCCGGATATCCAGGAGTCAGCAGGGCAGAATCTGCCGTTCGGCCAGGTTTTAATGTTGGGTGGAGAAGAACTCGATGAAAAAGAACACGAATCGCTCGAACTGAGTTCCCATATCGGCAACAAAATCAAAGGTTATATGGTACGTAGCATGAGACAGAATTTGTGGGCCCGTGTCAGCAACAAAGCTGCTCAAAATGGATTTTGCTTTGAAGTATTGGGGGAAGCGTTAATAGCTATCTATAAATCAGATCACCCGAAAATAAAGGCAATGGAAGCTGTCTTCGTAACATCAAACGAGGCTGATGTGCGTTTACTGGAAAACATCGCTGCACAGGTGGAAAAAGTAAATAAAGAAATCAATAAAACGAACTGGCAGATAAAGGGTTATGACATCGAGTGTGCTTTAGATTGCAGCACATGTTCTGATAAGCCTGTATGTGACAATATCAAGGAGGTATTAAGGGAAAAAAGCAGGAAGTGAACGATAACATGCCACAAGTGACTACAAATTAATAAATATAAATAGGGAGGGATTTTATGGCGCTATATGGAACACAAGAATGGGCTGATTTGGTAATGGAAAAAGCCAATGCCGACAAAGCATATGAGGAGGCAGGGAAGAACTGGGAAGGAGCATTTTACCTTATCATAGAGAAGGGTGGTTCAATAACAGAGCCGATTTATACATACCTGGATCTCTGGCACGGAAAATGCCGCAAGGCAGTGATGACCAAGAATGAGGATGATTTTAAACCGGAATTTACAATGTCAGCTACGATGGAAACGTGGGAAAAAATGATGACAGGAAAAGCTGATGGCATGCAGCTTATGGCCACCCGTAAACTGAAAATAAAGGGCAGCATGGCCTATATCGGGCGTAATGTAAAAGCAACCGGGGCATTTACAAATGTGTTAGCTTCCGTCCCCACCGAGTTTCCCAAATAGAGAATATACAGTCAATAGTAAATTTGAGAGACGTGTGTCTGAAAGAGAGGTAATATGCACTTTTTTGCAAGTCCAAGTATGATTTTTTTTGGGCAGGATGCCCTCCAATCTCTGGGAAGCTTCACGGCCAAACAGGCCTATATAATCACTGACAAGAATATAGTCAAGCTGGGATTGACCGATCTGGTTATCAAAGAACTCGATGCGATGGGTATTACATACAATATCTTTGATGACGTTGAACCGGACCCGTCGCTGCAAACGGTTAGAAACGCAGCCAAAATGGCTGAGAAATTTCAACCCGATTTGGTTATCGGTGTTGGCGGCGGGTCGGTACTGGATGCGTGCAAGGTAGCATATGTTTGCTATTGCGGCGGTGTAGATCCGGGAGATGTCATGTTTACTGAAGAGTACGACTGCAGTAAAGCTAAACTGATAGGCATTCCTACTACAGCCGGCACCGGTGCAGAAGTATCATTCGGGGCAATGCTGACTGATACCGAGTACCAGCGCAAAATTGCTGTCGGGCATTTCGCAATGGTACCGGCAGCAGTCATACTTGATCCGGTTATGACGGTGGGTTTGCCGCCTTCTCTTACCGCCGAAACAGGCATGGACGCTTTGGCTCATGCCATCGAAGGCTATGTGGCTACCTTGCGTACTCAATTTAGCGATGCTCCCGGCCTAATTGCTATTCGTAGTATCCTGGAATTTCTTCCCCGCTCCTATAAGGATGGTTCTGATATCCCGGCAAGGGAAGGAATGCTAAACGCCGCTGCACAAGCGTGTCTTTGTTGTGTTAACGGTATGGCAGGCCTGGCACATCATTTTGCCCACGCTGTTGGCGCTCTTCACCACCTGTCTCACGGTAAGGGCGTAGCACTCTTCCTCCCTTACACGATGGAATACCAGGTCAGAGGGTCAGATGGATCAACAAAGGCCCGCTATGCTGAAATCGCCCGCATTTGCGGAATCGCTACCGGATCAGATGATAAATGCTCGAATGCATTAATTGCCAGGGTACGCGAGTTGTTGAAAAGCATGAAACTGCCGATGTCAATTAAAGAAGCTGGTATTGACAGGGCAAAGTACATGCAGTCTATGAGTGGGCTTGTAGAGAGAGCGTCTGATGAACAGGCAGGAGCATATACGCGCATTCCTGACAATTCAGAAATAGAAAAAATATTCAATTACGTATACGAAGGAAAGGCTATAGACTTTTAATCGGGGCGATCGAAAGAGCCTTGCGTGAATCAGTCCTGAAGCAGATCTTATCTAGAGGAGTAGGCAATCATGCTTAAAAAATATTATACAGTCGCTTCACTGTTACTTGTAATGATCCTTCTGGGGATTACGGCCTGTGCCGGGTCTGCCACCCAGCCTGTATCGACGGAAAAAACGCTACAAGTGGGTTGCATAATGCCCTTCTCAGGTGGGGCGGCCCTGTGGGGGAATAGTATTAGGCCGGGTATGGAACTGTATGCCCAGCTCATCAATGAGGACGGCGGAATAAAAATAGGCAATGACACTTACAAGGTCAACATGATCTTCAAGGACGGCTGGGAACCGGCAGCTGCCGCTGCGGCAACCAGAAGTCTGATATACGAAGATAAAGTCGGCTTCATTGTGGGGTATTTCGGCCTTGGCATAGCCGCTGTATCGCAGATCAGTAACCCTGAAAAAGTGGTATTGAATATGACCACAATAGGTGGTCCCGATCCTTTTCCTGTTAACAAGTCATACGTGTTCTATGGATATCCTGTCCTGGAGATGATGCCCTACCAGGCCATTTCAATGATGAAGGCTTTTCCCCAATATCACACACTGGGCTGGACTGGAGTAGAGGCAGGTGATTCGGTCCATCATTCAACATTCGAAGCCGTTGATGAAAAGCTCTTGAAAGACTACGGCATTAAGAGCGTCAGGGTATATTACCCCCAGGGAACACTGAATTTTACGCCTTATATTAGCAAATTGGCAGAACAGGGAGTGGACGCTATCTTTTGTGTGGGGAGCCCCATAGAACTCGCTTTACTGGCCAAACAGCGATACGCATTGGGTTATAAGTGGCCCATTGGTATGGCTTCCTGCCAGCTTGACCCCAATGTAATAAAAGGCCTGGTCGGCAACGAAGAGGCC
Organism: Dehalococcoidia bacterium; assembly: GCA_050014895.1. Classification (GTDB taxonomy): domain Bacteria; phylum Chloroflexota; class Dehalococcoidia; order GIF9; family UBA5629; genus JAFGLP01. Next base: position 700 of record JBEKCL010000030.1, on the reverse strand, counting down.
ATGCAGAACCTGGTGGCCGATTTTCCGTGTCCATGGGAATTAAAAAAAGTAACAGTGTCTCCCAAGTACTTGGATATGGCAAAAAGGATATGGAATAAATACAGGGAGCTGAACAATAAAGATCTATGGATGGGGGCATATGGCGGTGCCTGTTGCAACAGTATGGGGCAGCTATTCGAAGTGCTTGAGAAAGCCGGTACCACGGACCCGGACGTGGTGATGAGTACACTCAGGGGCGGTACTTTTGACAGCTTTTTTGGCAGATACACCCTTGCAGGTGAAAAACACTTCGGGTCAAAGTCGGTCTTCGGAAATCCTTGCTGCATGGGCATTATCAAGGGCATGGACATTGTTTACCTGGGGGAATACCCCTTCACGAATATAGATACCGACTCTTTCATAGAGTATTGATTTCGTGGAAGTGGAAAAGATATTGAAATATGCCTACGGAGGTAAATCTATAGATTTTTAATAAAAATATCAGAGAATAACCCCAGGGGGTCAAAGGAGTTTAGCATGTATGGATATATGGGTAAGTTATTGGTAGTCGATCTGACTAAAAGAGAGCTAAGGGACGAGCAGTTGAACGAACAGTATGCCCGAAATTTTATCGGTGCAGGAGGCATCGACTGCCGTTACCTTGCAGATATGATCGATGAAAAAACCGACCCCCTGGGACCGGATAATGTGCTTATATTCA
>JBEKCL010000029.1:0-21702 GCA_050014895.1 Dehalococcoidia bacterium | reverse complement strand
CGGCGCAGCCAGCTTCTTTGCCGGGGGGAAAAGTTCACACCATTGCCCTCCAGGTGAAGAAGGCGCCCCCGAGAGCGATGACTATTCCGGCGAGGCGCAGCGCGACGGTCCCGGCTTTCCAGCGGTGAATCAGTCCCAAGGTGATGCCGAGACCGTGCAGAGAGCCGGTTGCCATCACAAAACCGATGCTATAACTCAAACCGTCCGCATTCGGCGGGAGTTCCGTGCCGTGAGCATGGCCATGATAGAGGCCGAAGATTCCCACCATTAAGACAGCCACCCAAAGCGGAGGGCGCGCCTCCGCAGCCACCATCAGGCCAAGTGACAGCGCGGAAAGACCGATACCAATTTCGGTTCCGGGCAGCGGGCACCCGACTAATCCCAGGAAACCTCCAAAGGACATGATTATAGGGAATGTCACCGGCAACAGCCAGATTGCCGGCTGACCCAGTTGCACGCCCCACACACCGACGGCCACCATCGCCAGGATATGGTCCCAACCTGACCAAGGATGAGTCTAAGAGACAAGCAGCCTGGGATGCACACCTGAAGATATACGAAGCACAGGACAGGATGCTGGCGCAGATAATGCAGGCCTGCGACAAGGAGACGCTATTCATACTTGTTTCAGACCATGGCGCTGTTGCTGATGGCGTTATCTTCGATCCGTTTAAACCACTGACAGCAGCGGGCCTGACGGTACTTAAGGAGAAGCAGGTTGATAACTTGACCATACCTGTGACCAGCACTACCCGTTTCCAGGGTGAAATCCAGACATTCAGGGCAATAACGCAGCAGCCAGATATCAGTAAATCCAGGTGTTTTCCACAGCGGGAATTGTATGTATATATTAACCTCAAGGGACGTGACCCTGAAGGAATTGTGGAACCTGCCGATTACGAAAACATACAGCAGCAAATAATCGATGCATTACTCACGTACATTGATCCCACGACAGGCAAACGCCCGGTGTCCCTTGCCCTGTCAAAGCAGGATGCCCGCATACTGGGCCTGTATGGTGACTGGGTTGGCGATGTGGTCTACGCCGTCTATCCCTGGGTGGCAGGTCAGCATGGCAACATACTGCCTTCGGCAGAGTGGGGTATCGGTTCTCTCAGAGCGCTATTGACCTTTACCGGGCCGGGCATCAAGAAAGGACATCGTATGGAGCGGACCTGCAACCTGATCGATATAGTACCGACCATCTGCTACCTGATGGACCTGCCTCTACCCAGGACGGCAGAGGGTGCTGTGCTCTATCAGGCCTTCAAGAATCCCAACTTAAAATCGGATGAGATTAGCAAGCTGAAAACAGGGTTAGCCAGGATGGAATTGGCGCTGGCACGGGGCTTTCGTCAACCCTGGGATAAGAAGGACGATGCCCCTTAAGTCTCTAATCAGAAATTAATATATGAAGGCCGAAAACTTCACAGAAATATGTAGAATAAACAGACAAGGAGAAAAAAATGGCAAACGTACCAAAGAAAGTAGCGGTAATCGGATTGGACTGCGCATTACCGCGCCTTATAGAAAAGCACATAAAAGAGGGCCATCTCCCCACTTTTAAAAAGCTCATCGAGAGTGGTGTAATTGCGGACAACTGCCTTGTACCGTATCCGACTGTAACACCTCCTAACTGGGCGTCGATTGCTACGGGCGCCTGGCCGGGGACGCATGGCATAACCGATTTTCATACTCACAAACTGGGGACTACACCGGACAATACCAATGTTATTCAGTCCTTTGACAGCAATCTGTGTGAAGCTGAATTCCTGTGGGACACTGCAGATAAGGCCGGCAAGAAGTGTATCGTATTCAATTACCCGGGCGCATGGCCTTCCAAGATGAAGAATGGCATCATGGTCGGAGGCAGGGGCCTATCCATCGGTGAATACCGTAACAGTATGCCCGGCATGCGCACTGAGGCGAACATATGTAATGACATGCTGATCACAACCGGGTTGTATCCACGAACTATCAAAGGTAAATTCGAGGAGGCCAAGGGATGGAAAAACCTGCCTAAAAAGGAAAAGGAATTTATGGAACTGGAAGCCAGGATGGACTTCCGGGATGCGGCAGTTCAACCCATTTCGACCAGTTGGTATGTACTGTCCAGACAATCAGTTGATGATGGCTATGACAGGGCTACTTTGTCGCCCACAAAGGATTTCAACGATGCTTTTTGCACGCTGGCTGTGGGTGAATGGAGCCCGGTAATCACGACTAAATTTAAGATGCCCGGTGGCAAAGAAGTGGAAGGTTTCTTTCGTTGCAAGTTGATTGAACTCAGTGATGATGCCGAAGACTTGCGGCTATACATCAGCTCCATCGGTCCGAAAACAGGTGAAAGCAATCCGCCGGAAATTATGGCTGACCTCGTTTCGGCGAAGGGCATCACGGGTAATTCGGGTGGGGTTCTCGGTTATGCACTCGAATGGTTCGACCTGGATACATTTATTGAGGTTAATGACCTCTATACACAATACCTGGCTGATTGCGCTTGCTCCCTGATGACGAAGCATGAGTGGGACCTTTTCTTCATGCACGCCCATTCTCCCGATTGGGCCTATCACATGATTCTCACCGGCATGAATGCAGAGAAGACCAGAGATCAGGAAAAATTGAAGGAAGCCTGGGACGCGCACCTTAGGATATACCAGGCCCAGGATAATATGCTGGCGCAGATGCTGGAGGTCATGGGTAAAGACACGCTTGTTATATTGGTCTCAGACCACGGTGCCGTACCTGACGGCCCCAACATCGACGTGTACAAGATACTGGAACCCCACGGCCTGGCCGTCCTGGCCAAAACCCAGGTCGATTTTTCCAACATGGCCGACCTTAAGGCCCGTGAACAGGCCAAGACTTTGTTTGAAGAATTAAAGCAAGCCTTTGTTAAACCTGACGTTGAGAACTCCAAATGCTTTCCTAACCGGAGTCTATATGTCTATGTCAATCTGAAGGGACGTGATCCTGAAGGGATCGTGGACCCCAAAGACTATAAGGAAGTTCAGCAGCAGATTATAGATGCGCTGCTGAGCTATGTCGATCCCGTAACCGGCAAACGTCCGATTTCCATGGCGCTAGCCAAGGACGATGCCCGCATACTGGGCTTGTACGGTAACCATATCGGCGACGTTGTTTACGCTTTTTATCCGTGGTTCACAGGGCAACACGGCAATATCCTGCCCGGCGCTGAATGGGGCATCGGTTCGTTGAAAGCCCTTCTGACTTTTACCGGTCCTGGCCTCAAGAAAGGCTTCAGGCTGGAGAGGACATGCAACCTGATAGACATAGTTCCGACTATCTGCTATCTGATGGATTTGCCCGTACCTTCCACAGTCGATGGTGGGGTACTTTATCAGGCCTTTAAAAATCCTGACTTCAAATCTGACGAGATCGCCAAATTGAAAGCCGGGCTGGCACGAATGGAAATCGCGTTGCAACGCGGTGAACGGCAGCCCTGGGACAAGCATGAATGCGCCTGAGAGGCTGAATGAATAAAACACAGGTGCGGGCATGGGGCTATTTTCATACCCGTACAACAGGAGCGTTATGGACCTGACTGATTGCAAAGTAGAATACCGGCGTGATGGAACTGAAGGCCATTTTTTTACGATGACTGAAGATGGTATACCGGTCTTTCATGTAAACAACAAAGACCTGTCCACTGAAGCGCGTAAGCATTGGGCCAACAGGCTGCTCAATGCGGCAGCATTGTGCTGTATATGTACGACCCTTGCTTCCGACCTGACAAAACGCGGAGTTGAAATAAAATCACTGACAGGGCGGGTTGCTTCAAAAAAGGAAAAAGACTCAGTCTTGCGGACCAGGATAGATGAAATCCAGGCCGATATTGAGGTTGATATCGGAGATGCAGATCAGCAAATTCTGGATGAGTGTTTGGAAATAATAGACCGCGACACTCTCACGATGTATTCCTTACGTGAGGGTATTGACGTGCAAGCTAACATCAAAAGAGTGAGGTAAATTATGGCTAAGCCTGCCGATCCCAACAGACGCGAAGATATATTGAAAGCCGCGCGTGAAGTATTCAAGCGGAGCGGCTATGAGAAGGCGCATGTGGAGGACATTGCTCAACTGGCGGGGGTTGCCAAGGGTACCGTATACCTGTACTTTAAATCCAAGCAGGCCATGCTGGATGCATTATGCGACTATTACCAAGAGATGATTTCCGATGCTCTGGTTTCATCCATGCAAAATCCTGACACTCATACAGCTATAAAAGAGGCGGTGCATGCGGGATTGGCTGTAGCTTCCAGGGAGCGTGATCTTTTGAAGCTGCTTGACTTGCGCCTGGGACTGAAAGCCGGGGGCGATGCAATTGAAAACCCCAGGGGACAAAAAATATTGCGGCGTTTTTTCCGCGAACGGGTTGCCAACGGTGATATGCAGGATTTCGACCCGGTAATCGCATCGGAGCTAACCGGCGGGTTCGTGCAATGGATATCCAAACTTTGTCTATTGTGGAGGAATGTGGACGTATCAAGGTATGAAGATACCGCTGTGAGCATGCTCCAGTCGGCTTTGCTGAGCAAGAAAAATGCCAGGGGAGGTTAGATAATGAAGACATTGGAAGAATATCGCCAGGCCGGGAAAAGCGTATACGACAGGCTTCACCTGCAGACATACCCGGTAGCTGTCAAATATATCAAAGACCTCGCCGAAGTCCCGGCGGGCAGCATCAGGCCCAAAGACCTCGGTCAGCAGTCCAGCCTCTGCCAGGCCTTTACCTATGCCAGGAGGTTCGGATTCTCAATAGTTATGACGAGTGAAGACAACGTTTGCACGGCTTCTACTGCCTGGCACCGGTGGGACGAGGCTACCGCCGATGAGATAATCGAAAGCCAGATACGGCAGGGCTGGCATAAAGATCTGCAGGCTGAGAGGGGTGTCTGGGACCTTTATATCAAGCGCTGGGGGAAGAATTATCCCGATAAATTAAAGGGCCATATTGGTTTTGTTTGTGCCCCGCTGCATGATGCTAAATTAATACCTGACTCGGTGCTTATCTACGGCAACAGCCTTAACCTGATGCATATAATCCATGCCATGGTCTATGACGGACGTGATTTTCCATCATCGGATTTTACCGGGTTTGGCGAGTCCTGCCAGAAGGGCGCGCTGGTCCCTTATTTGACTGGGATCCCACAGATCGTGATCCCCGGATTCGGTGATCATTCGATAGCAGGTACGCACGAAACTGAGATAGCCATAGGAATGCCTGCGGAACTGATATTCAAAGTCGATGCAAACCTGTTCTTGACGGGTGGAGGTATGAATGTTGGTCAGCCTCCACATACCATGCTAGCTATGAGCCTGACAGATAACATTACCCCTGGCTGGCCGTGGTTAAGGGAAAGGTTTGAAAAGTATAAGAAAAAGAAGAAAGTTTAATGTTGCGCCACTGCCAGGATTTATTGAGATTTGCGGAGTGTAGTTACCATAGCACCAATGTTAATAAATATATCGCTCAAGATAAAGGAGATATAAGCAATGGCAAAATTACCAAAGAAAGTTGCAGTCATAGGTTTCGACTGCGCCGAACCGCATTTGATCCAAAAGCACATCGACGAGGGGTACCTACCCACTTTTAAGAAGCTCTTCGAGGGAGGCGTGCTTGCACAGAATTGTCTTTCGCCGTTTCCCACCATTACGCCGCCTAATTGGGCCAGCATTGCAACCGGTGCCTGGCCTGGCACTCACCATGTAACCGACTTTCACATTCACAGGGAGGGTACGTCCCAGGTTAACGCCAACATTTTTGAGGCTTTTTCCAGTGAGAACTGCAAAGCGGAATTCATCTGGGACAAGCTCGATGCAGTGGGTAAGAAATGCATTGTCTGTAATTACCCGGGCTCGTGGCCTTCCAAGATGAAGAACGGCATCATGGTGGCAGGCGCCGGGCTTGGTTTTGGCGAATACCGTAACGGCCATACAGGCCTTGAGTCCTCTCTTTTATTGGGCATGGACCAGCTCGTAACCAATGGTATTTACCCGCATGGAACTAAGGTTACATTGGAAGATGCAGAGGGGTGGAAAAATTTGCCTGAAGGAAGCGAAGACCCCCTCGCATCCAAGTTTGACCTGGTGTTCCGGCAGAACATTGAGCAGATGGCGCAGCATACGTGGTACGTGCTTGTCACACAGACAGCAGGCAATGGCTATGACCGGGTCACAGTCTCGCCAACACAGGACGTGAAAGACGCTTTGTTTACGATCGGCAAAGGAGAATGGAGCAGGAAAATCCATTATAAATTTAAGACGCAGGATGGTAGGGAAATCGAGGCGTTTTTCAGAGCGAAGCTACTGCAGCTAACCGATGATGCGGAAGATTTTCTGCTGATTTTCAGCGCATTTTGCCCGACTGAAGGCTGGTCCTATCCTCCAGAAATTGCCAGGGAAATAACCAGCGAGGAGGGCATATTCACCTTTGCTGCTGGCTTGCTGGGGTACACACTCGGAATATACGAGATGGATACATACTACGAGATAGCAGAAATGCACGACGCCTGGCTGGGTGACGCTGCGACCCAACTGATTACTAAATATCCCTGGGACCTGTTTTACATGCACAGTCATCCGATTGACTGGATCTACCACTCCATACTCACTGAGATGGATGAAAATACCTGTTCAAGTAAGGACGCCTGCAAACAGGCCTGGGACTTTCACCTGAAGATCCTCCAGAGTCAGGACAGGATGCTGGCCAGGATTGTGGAAGCGGCGGGAGAGGACACGCTGTTTGTACTGGTTTCCGACCATGGCGCTGTGGCAGACGGACCAACTTTCAATCCATATATACCATTAATCAAGAACGGGTTATGCGTGATGGAAGGACAGGGTAACGATACTGACCTGAAAGCACTCGAAGAAAGCACTGAGCAAGTCCACAACTTTTTCAAACAAAATGTAGGAGATCGTGTAGGCCGGGAAATCCTGGAAATGGCGACATTGAACATGTTTAACCCTGATATTAAGCGGTCGAAGGCCTTCCCGCAGCGCACAATTTACATTTACGTCAACCTTAAGGGCCGTGATCCCGGCGGTATCGTGGAGCCTGCCGACTACGAAAAAGTGCAGCAGCAGATAATAGACACTCTCTATTCTTACGTGGACCCGGGCACCGGCAAAAGGCCGGTAGCACTGGCCCTCACTAAAAAAGATGCCAGGATACTCGGTTTGCACGGTGACGCGGTCGGCGACGTCATCTACTCTATTTACCCGGAATTTGGCGGACAGCATGGTCCGCAGCTCCCTACAACAGAATGGGGTATCGGCAAGCTCAAGGCGCTGCAGGCCTATTATGGACCCGGCATAAAGAAAGGCCAAAAGCTTGAGAGGACCTGCGGCCTTACGGATATAGTGCCCACGATCTGCTACATGATGAACTGGCCCCTCCCTGCCCAGACCGAGGGCAACATACTTTTCCAGGCCCTTGAAAATCCCAATCTCGCATCGGATGAACTAAAGAAGATGAGGGAGACCCTGGTTAAGATGGAGTCTGCGCTGACCAAAGGTGAAAAACCGCATTAAACCTTGAAGGCAGGGAGACAGCCGCAGCGTGTGTGATTGCGGCTACCTGCCATTATTTATTTCCGGCTTGCGCACCCTTGTCCCGGTCTCGAGCGAAAAGATGCTGCCACATATAGGAGAATAAATGCAAGAAAAAACATATAAGGTGGGCAGAGGCGCCGCGATCGCTATTCTCATCGTGCTTTCACTATTGCAACTGTCGGATTGGGCCAACCGCTCCATTTTGGCCATATCGCTTCAGGCTATCAAGAATTCTTTTAATCTGTCTGATGCCCAGGCAGGTATGCTGCCCTCACTGCTGCAGATAGGCGTCGCCGTTTTCCTCATCCCTACTGCAGTGCTGGCTGACAGGTTCGCACGCAGGAAAGTTATTATGGTGATGTCGCTTATCTGGGGCGCGTTCACTATCGCAACAGGTTTTGCCGGGCAACTATGGCACCTGTTGGTAGCCCGGTTTATGGTGGGCACAGGCGAAGCCGGCTATCAGCCGGCCGGGCAGACCTGGCTCGGGCTTACTTTTCCCAAGGAGATAAGAACACGGATTATGTCTATATTTATGATGTGCATGCCGATAGGCGTGGCGCTGGGACTGTTCGCTGGAGGTGCCCTTCTGAACGCTACCCATGATTGGCGCCCAGCTTTTCTTATCTTCGGCCTTCCCGGCATCATCCTGGCAATTATTGTGCTCTTCCTGCCTGATTACAAGACAGAGAGACCGCAGGGAGAGGGTGTACTGAGCAAGGCATATTTCAGGCAGTGGGGTGAACTGTTTAAGATTAAGTCCCACTGGCTTTTTGTTATCAGCACAACCTTCCTATATTTTTTAATATTTGCCACGCAGGCATGGGTGCCGACCCTGATTATGCGTTCCTATGACATGGATCCTCTGACCGTGGGTACAGCTATGGGTGCAATAGGCCTTTTAAACCTCATAGCTCCTTTAGGAGGGTTCATAGCCGACCGTTGGCAGATGCGAAACAAAGTCGGGAGGCCCCTCTTTTTGATCGTAGCCACTTTTCTTGCGCTATTGGCATGTCTTGTCTCCGTTCTCATAGTTGGTAAGATACCATTTGAGGCCTGGCTGCCTGCGTATATTACAGCGGCGCTTTTACTGGCATTCATGGCTCCCGTAATGAATGTACTGGTGCATGACGTGATATCAGTGCCTGTGCGTGCTGTTGCGGTCGGCATCATGCTGACGGTAGCGCAGTTGGGTGGTGGTGTGTTGGGACCGGTATTTGTCGGCATTGTATCGGATGCCACGGGCGGTGGAGCACAAGGGATAGTAAACGGGTTGGTCTGGACTATACCTGTGGCCGCACTGTCCATAATAACGATGCTGATAATGACAAAGTATTATGCCGCAGACAGTGCCAGGATCAGTGACGTTGTACTGGCGGAGAGATGATCCACTGGAGTTTGTTCAAAGACCCATGTTGAATAAATGGAGGCTCCCAGATGACAGGCATTATTATTGCAGCAGTTCTACTGGGAATCTATATCCTGTTTTTACTCTGGTACTACGGATTCCGCAGGCCATTGTCCAACGAAAAAGTTGAACATTATGCCTCCATCATGGAAAAGAGATCGGGTAACGCAGGCGAGATTATCCGCAAGTTTGGTTTCGAAGATGATGGACAGCAGTTTTTCATGGTCAGCATGGTTAAATACTACGAAAAACCCCAGTACAAAAACGGCAATGGCGGAGGGTTAACAAGCCGTGAAGCCAATATGCGTTATGTGAGGAATACAGTCCCGATGCTGCTCAAGAGGGGCTGCCATCCTTACGGCTTGTTCAGGCCAATGATAAATCTGAGTAATATCGGTAAAGACGAGTTACAATGGGATGAAGTAAGCGTGGTACGTTACCGCAGCAGGAGAGACTTCCTAAACGTAGTCACGAGCCCCCGGTGGTTTGCAGGCTATGGAAATAAAGTGGCCGCACTGCAAGCCAATCCCAATTTTCCCAGCAAGGGCCTCTTCGCTTTCCCAGTTATTCCTATCTTGGTGTTTACTATTCTTTTGCTTATCGGGTTGATCTGCATGGCATGCATTTATTTCAAACCATTTTGATGATCCAGCGTAAAGCCATTGATTTAACTGGCAGGAAAAATGTGAAAAGTATATTCGGATAAAGAAACCGGGAGACATATGAGAGCAAAGAAAATGATAGTAATTGGCATAATAATAATCGCAATTATCGCAGTTGCAGCGCTGACCACTGTAATTTTCTCAAAGCCGATTCTGACAGCAATAGCGACCAACACAGTAAAACAGCGTTTTATCAGCCAGTCCCAGAAATGGGATGATGGGCTTTATGCGGGAATGGCCGGTACTGGAGGCCCGTTTCCTGATATTAACAGGGCCGGCCCTTGCACAGTTGTAATGGCTGGCGATCATCTGTATATAGTTGATGTTGGGCAGGGCTCGGCAAGGAATGTTGCGCTCATGGGCTTTCAAATTGGCAAAGTGGACGCAGTTCTGCTCACACATTTTCATTCCGATCATATCGCCGACCTGGGAGAGTTCATGCTGCAGCGCTGGGCAGGCGGCTCTAATACAAAGCCGCTGGATGTTATCGGCCCAACAGGAATTGAGACCGTGGTTGCAGGATTTAACCAGGCCTATAGCCTTGATGACGGTTACCGTGTGGCGCATCATGGGGCCGCAACAGTTCCACCGTCGGGAGCAGGCGGTACAGCGAGGCCTTTTAGCCTATCTCCCGAAGAAGACGCATCTGTTGCTGTTGTTGATGAAGGAGGACTCAAAATTACTGCGTTCAAAGTGAATCATGCCCCGGTATCACCGGCAGTGGGCTACCGCTTTGATTACAAAGGCAGATCACTTGTTTTAAGCGGGGACACTGTACCCAGCCCGTCGCTGAAAAAACAATCGCAGGGCGTAGATGTTCTTGTGCATGACGCAATGCAGGTTTCAATGATTAAGATATTACATGACCTGGCAGGATATTCGCCAAGTCCGTCGCTGGCTAAAATTACGGCCGATATCCCCTCGTATCACACAACGCCTGAAGATGCTGCAAAGATTGCACAGGAGGCAGGCGTCAGGCAACTGGTCTATTATCACATTAGTCCACCTATACCAAACCCCATTTTGAACAATGTGTTCATGGGAGACGCCCCTAAATATTATAATGGGCCAATCGTGATAGGGACAGATGGCTTACTCATCTACATGCCGTCGTACAGCGATAAAATAGTCATCAGCAATACGTTATAAAACGGCTGCACCACACCAATCGATCGCACTGCATCTGAACCGGATGCCGGTTATCGCGTTCGCCCGCTGTAAAATGTTATTATTTATGTAAGCGGGATCATGTATCTTTACGAATAACCTTTTGCCCGCTTTTCTAGTCGAAATAGAAAGAAACTCAGGAAAAATTAATGCCGTGCAAATGGAATCTGGGCCCCAGGCAACTCACCAGTAAATTCAGATGGTTTATCAGGCAAACGCTTGTTTATGGAGTTATGCCCTTTAAGCCTGTTATAAAATGGGTGTTAAGCCGCACTGACCCCGGATACTAACCAGTAATCATAAGAGCGCCGCAGCCAAATATTTGGCTGCGGCGCTCTATTCTTTCATCGCTTTATGCACGATAAAGGGCGACGTTACTTTTTCTGCTTCGCTTTTTCCTCTTCTTGTAATACACGGCGCAGTACTTTGCCGACCATTGTTTTCGGCAAGGTCTCCCGGAACTCCACGTACTTGGGGATCTTATATGCCACCAACTTATCCTTGCACCAGGCCTGTATCTCTTCTGGTGTAGCCGTCTTGCCTGCTTCCAGCACTACCCACGCTTTGACCGCCTCTCCCTGCTTGGGATCGCTTATGCCGCCAACACAAACCTCGGCGACCGCTGGCATGGCAGTTATTACCTCCTCTACTTCACGCGGCCACACCTGGAAACCGCTAGGCTTGATCAGGTCCTTCTTACGTGATGTTATGAATAAATAACCGTCTTCATCCATATACCCGATATCGCCGGTATACAACCAGCCATCCCTTAGCATATCCCTGGTCTCCTCCGGCTTGTTCCAATAACCAACCATTAGCTGCGGAGCGTGGACAGCGATTTCACCTTCTCCTCCAACCGGCATCTCTTTTTCAGCCGTCTCAAGGTCAACAATTTTGACAACGACATCCGGAAGCGGCATGCCCGTGGACCCCTGCTTCCATTTTCCTTTATACGGGGTAACACAGGATGCCATAGTAGTCTCCGTAAGGGCATAACCTTCCATTATTATTCCGCCCGTCAAATCTTCAAAGCGCTTTTTCGTTTCAGCCAGCAGCGGCGCTGCCCCAGAAATACAGAACTTCATCGACTTGAAATCAACTTTCCCGGCTTTAACTGCAGGATGTTCCAGCAAGGAAATAAATAGGGCTGGCACAGCGGGGAAGAAAGCAGGCCTGTCTCGCTTTATAGTAGCAATCAGGTCATCGCGGTCCCTGGGATTGGCTACCAGCGACATGGGACAGTGAGCGACTATGGCCGTGGACATTGTGCCAAACGTGGAATACGAATGAAACAGCGGCAGCAATGCCATTATTACGTCTTTGTAAGGCACTACCTGGCTTCCAAACCAGGCAAGATATTGAAGTCCGGTGACTACCTGCGAGTGATGGGTGCCTATCACGCCCTTGGGCGTGCCTGTCGTACCGCCGCTGAAAAGGATCAGAGCGTTGTCACCGGGAAGCACCTTTATATCCGGCCGTTTGGCGCCCTTCTGTTCTTTCAGCAGGTCCTGCATCCAGTAATCGCCCGGCTGAAGTTTTATGTAATGCCCCTCTTTCTTCTCCTTGAGCAGGGTAAACAACACACCCAACATAGGAGGCAAATATTCTTTGATACTGGTAGCTATAACTAGCTTGACCTTGGTGCGCGGCTGGATCTTTTTAAACTGGTTATAAAACGTTGTCAGGACAACTGCTGTCTCGGCGCCGCAATCCTCAAGTGCGTGCTGCATCTCGGATTCCGTATACATGGGATTAAGATGAACGAGAATACCGCCGGCTTTCCACGTGCCCCAGCGGCCAATTATGGCCTGCGGGCAATTTGGCATTATCAGCGCCACCCTATCACCCTTTTTAACGCCTTTCGCAACCAGAGCGGCGGCAAATTCATCGGTGATCTTCTGTACCTCAGCAAAAGACATCTTCCTACCCTTAAAAAGGAGCATCGGGTAATCAGGATGTTCTTTTACTGCCTCATCCACGTAGTCTACCAGTGTCTTCTGGGGATATGGTTGCAGAGAATGGGGTACTCCGGGATCGTAATTTTTCAGCCATCTGTATTCAGCCAACTCAGACCTCCTCGCAATTATTATTTATCTGTATCAGTCAAGAAGACCGGTATCACTGTTGGTTATCCCACAAATTACATTAGTAACATGTAACGTTCACAACCACATGGGCATTGACTGCTTCATCAATCAATGTTCTAATTTAAATATAAAGAAACATACTGATTATAGCACACCATTGCAATAGTAATTGTCTGGGTCCGGTTACTCTAATTTCGAAATTGTGGGCTGAATTGATCGGTATTCGCCCACTCTTACAACGTTGTTTATTCAATCATAAAACCGTCAACGGTCCCTGACTCCTGCAGGAAGTTAATATTATGAGGTATTTGAATTGTTCGAGAGCGATATTTTTGCTCTTAAGTCCATCTTGTATTATATGCAAAAGTGCTATAAAATATTACGAATGATTTTGAAAGGCAGGTAATTATATGTCACAGCGTGTTGCCATAGTTGGAATCGGACAGACCCGTCATAGTTCCCGTCGCCCCTATCAAAATGATGGCGAGATGATCAATGAAGCGGTGAACTCGGCATTGGCAGATGCTCAATTATCCATAAAAGATATTGAGAATGTTGTCATAGGAAATATGGACCTTTTCGAGGGGCATTACCTAAATGACACCTTGCTTGCAGGTTATACCGGCGTCGTTGGCAAATCCGGCATGAAGATGAATACCGGGGGTACCGTGGGCACCACCAACGTTATTTCCGGATGGTTCAACGTTGCATCTGGAATGTGCGATACTACGCTGATAATCGGCTGGGAGAAGCATGATGAAGGAAATGTCACTTCAGCTATGATCACGCTATGGGAACCTGCCCTTGGCCGTCCTTTTGAAGTGGGCGCCATCTCCGGCCTGTCGATGATTTCTAATTACTACATGACGAAGACTGGCTGCCCCCTGGAAGTCGGCGCAATTGTGCGTGCCCAGGCATCTGATAACGCCGCAAGGAATCCCAATGCCCATCTCAGGGACAGGTATACTGCAGAGGAGGTGATGGCTGCCAGGATGATATTATATCCTCTCAATTTATTGATGATATGCCCCACCAGCCTGGGCGCATGCGCTATGGTGCTGGCCGGTGAAAAAGCAGCAAAAAAAATCAGTAAAAGGCCTGTATGGATAAAAGACCACGCAACAGCCCACCAGGTAACTCGCGGCGCAGGTGAAATTGCCACCGGTTCCAATGTCAAGGTGGATACTTCCATGACCGTCACGGCCAGGAAGATTTTCACTAGGAACCACATAACCAAACCAATGGAAGAAATACAAGTAATGGAAATGTACGACCCGTGCGCATTCTGCCAGCCTTGCTGGCTGGAGGAATTCGGCCTGTGCGAAGATGGCCAGGGATGGCGCTTGATCGAAAAAGGCGTGACTGCACGTGAGGGATCGTTCCCAGTATCACCTTCGGGCGGAGTCCTCTGCACCAACGCCATCGGTGATTCAGGCACGTTGCGCGTAGCAGAGGCAGCCTTGCAGCTCCGCGAAGGCGCAGGTGAACATCAGGTTACACGAAAGGTTAAATACGCATTAGCCAGTGGTTACGGCGGTTTTTACTACACCGATCTGTTCCTGCTCGCCAATACAATGGACTAACTTAAATCGACATTCCAATATTATCCCCGGTGGATATTAAGATAATAAAGAAGCCCCACGTTGCCGTGGGGCTTCTTTAACGTTTAGAAACTTATTCTTAACGAGATAAGTACAAGTGTTTAGAATGATATTTATCATAGAATATTATCTAATCGCATGACTGGAGTGACATGCAGTTTCACCTCTTTTGTAGTATAACTTTTTTATGAGTGAGCAAATGCCTGATTCAGACTCTATAAGAGTCATCCGTTTTTCTTCCTTTATGTGGATCGGTTACCTGATACTGTTAGCCGCCATAAACCAGTTGTTATTCACAGATCTTCCAGAGCATGCCAACAGTTACTATTACTATATTTTCTTGGGCTGCCTTGCCATTTTATGCGTGGGTTTGGCTTACTGGCCTAAGATACAAAAGCGTCTTGGCAAAACCTTCATTCCTATTATCATCGGATTGATCACAGTTCTCCCTATTGCTGCCACAGCCACTGTAATCAAGCTGCTTGGCCCGGCGCCAATGCTGGATCCCCAGAGTTCCATTATATTGCTGCTTCCGTTTTTTCTGACCTCGTTCCTGCTGGTCGCCCTGCAATACAGGTGGCTGCATATGCTACTGCTCATCCTGGTTATTAACTTATTAAATCTAGCTAGTGCATTGATGTTTCCCCCACCCGGCCCGGAGCCGGTCCGGCTTGCCCTTACCATGAGTCTGATTCAGACCATAGCCCTTACCATGAGTCTGATTCAGACCATAATTTTCGTTGTTGTAGGTTTTTCCATCAATTATCTTATCAGCCGGATCAGAAACCAGCAGCAATCCCTGGAAGCTGCAAATATCAGCCTGACCCACTATGCCAGCACACTGGAGCAATTGGCCACCAGCCGCGAAAGGAACCGCTTGTCGAGGGAACTCCACGATACCCTGGCGCACACATTGAGCGGATTAGCAGTCCAGCTTGAGACAGTCAAGGCATATTTCGATATAAACCCAAAAACCTCCCAAACAGGCTTGGAAAAAGCGCTGGCATCCGTGCATTCCGGCCTCGAAGAAACACGCCGGGCCCTCAAAGCGCTGCGCGCCAGTCCGCTGGACGAGTGGGGATTAGCCAAAGCAACGGCAACCATGGCGGAAGACTTGACGTCCCGTGCCCATCTGGCCTTAAATCTATCAATTCCCGATAAAATGCCGGTACTATCACCCGATGTAGAGCAGTGTATTTATCGCATCGCACAGGAAGCTATAACCAATGCTATCAATCATGCATGCGCCAAACAACTGGAAGTCAAGCTCGAATTCTTAGAAGGCAAGGTAGTATTAAATGTGATTGATGACGGAGTCGGTTTTGATACTGGCAATGTTGGCGGTAGTAATCACTTTGGTTTGTCTGTCATGCAGGAACGTGCTCAGATAAACGGCGGCAAGCTCAATATAATAAGTCAACAGGGAGCCGGTACAACCATCCGGCTTATAATATAAACAGGAGATACTGCCACGAAAGTAATTATCTGTGATGACCAGGCAATCGTCCGTGACGGACTGGAAATGCTGCTTAAACTGGAGCCCGATATTGAGATAATCGGCCTGGCTGAAGATGGCGCCAAGGCATTGGATTTAGTTGCCCGGGAACAGCCCGATCTGGTGTTAATGGATTTAAAGATGCCGATCAAGAACGGCGTTGAAGCTACCCGCCAAATAAGGAATCAGTACCCGCAAGTTAAGGTCCTTGTGCTGACGACCTATGATGATGACGAATGGGTATTTAACGCCATCCAGGCCGGCGCGTCAGGATATCTTCTGAAAGATTCGCCCCGCGACGAGCTTATCAAAGCGATCAGGGGAACTGTAGCCGGCAAGACCTATGTAGACCCCTCCGTTGCCGGCAAGATATTGCGTCAGGCTACAAGCCATCAAACCCAGTCGTCCATGGCAATAATTGGCAAACTGACTGACCGGGAAGTTGACGTGTTGCGCATGCTGGCCAGGGGATTGAATAACAAGGATATTTCACAGAGGTTGTTTTTATCTGAGGGAACAGTGCGCAATCATATCAGTTCCATTTTAGCCAAATTAAATGTGACGGACCGTACTCAAGCGGCTGTCATCGCAATCCAGCATGGCCTGGGCGATGATTAATCTTTAACATGTCCGTATACACTGCTCAATTCAAACAAGCCACAATACACATTAACGTAAAAGGCCACTTTGTAAGTATGCCCTGCCGCAAATCATATGGCTCTGGCGCTCCATACGGTCTGTCACTCGGTCCGGATATACTCACAAAGTGGCACGGCAAAAATATTAGTTAATTGTCACTTTTGAAGTTCTTGCTGGGCCTGGGTCATAGCCTTTTGGATAGCATCCGCGGTCAAATTTAGCTCGGTCGCCATCTTTGTATAGGTGGCTGTCATATCTGGACCCTGAGCAGAAGACCCTGATGTAGACGCAGATGGTTGCTGCCCCGAAGATGGCTGTGACGGCGGGCCGCCGGCGGTCATATTATCACCTGGAGGTGAAGGGGGCTGCCCCACGTTCCCACTCTTGCCCATGGCATTTTCGAATGCCTTCTTAAAACTATCTGTTGATACTCCCAGGATTGCCGCGGCACGGGTCATAACCGCGTCCATCTTTGAGTTGTCTGGAGCCTGCCCCGACGCTTGCTGCCCGGACTGAGTACCGGATTGCTGCCCGCTCGACTGCTGTGTGGTTGACTGCGTGGTTTGCGGCGTAGATTGCTGGACCGATTGTCCTGTAGATGCAGGCGTACTTTGTGTTGCGCCCGAACTGCAGCCGGCCACCATAACGGCAGCAATAATCAGCACGATTGCGACGGCCATTACTTGTGTTGGTAGTTTTTTGAGCATCTATTAATTTCCTCCCTGAATTTTATTTTATAATAAGAATTTTATTCGGACCTCAGTGCATCGATGGGATTGAGACGAGAAGCCTGCCACGCAGGGTAAAAACCAAAAAAGACTCCAATCGCGATGGACACAGAAATAGCCAGAATTATTATATCGGCTGACACTACCGTAGCAGTGCCCCCGATTACTTGAATGAGAACAGCTACTATCCATCCGATAATAACACCTATAATCCCGCCGGTCAGTGTTAATATGCCAGCCTCAATCAGAAACTGCATCCAGATATCGCGCTCATGCGCTCCCAGCGCCTTGCGTATGCCGATCTCACGGGTCCGCTCGATGACTGACACGAGCATGATATTCATAACACCTATACCACCAACCAGCAGTGAAATGGCGGCGATGGCTCCAAGCAGCATCGTCATGCTCCCGCTGGCTTTGGTGATGGTGGCAACTATATCTTCCTGCGAAGTTATACTGAAGTCATCATCTGCACCCGCCGTTATCCTGTGCCTGGTTTCAAGCAGGCTGGTCATGTCAGCTATCGCAGCGGCAGAGTACTTTCTATCTGTTAAACTGACTATTATTTGGTTGACAGTATAGGCGCCGGAGCTCGTACGCGTTGCATTGACTGTCTGCCTGAGTGTGGTAAGCGGAATAAATATCGCTGTATCTGTGTTGGCAAGCATGGATGTCCCCTTTTCTTTGAGGGTACCGATCACTTTGAACTGACCGTTTCCAACCCTGATCTGCTCACCCACAGCATCGCTATCACCAAATAAATTATCTTTTGCAGTATAGCCCAACACGGCTACCTTCGATGCGCTATCATATTGATTTTGACTAAAGAAATTTCCATCCGCTATTTCAAGGCCGAGCACCTGCTGGTAATCCGGCGTCACGCCCGTAATGGACGAATTCATATTGGAATCTCCCGCAATTACCTGTGCATTGGCACGTTGTGTGGGGGCGACAGCTTCAATATACGATACCTGTTTGGCTATTGCAGTAGCGTCGTCGGCGGTCAGTGTCGTTGCGCTGCCCATGGCGCTTCTTATACCGCTTGAAGAAGTGCTGCCGGGCGATATAAACAGCAGGTTCGCGCCCAGGTTCTGCACGCTTGATAAGATTTGCGCCTGTGTACCGCGGCCTACCGACATCAGGCTTATTACAGCTGCCACGCCGATGACAACACCCAATATGGTAAGGAAGCTGCGGAATTGATGCGTTGCAATGCCGGACATGGCAGTATGAAGAGGATCGATGAACTTCTTCAGCGTTGTATTACGCCTGAGTTCACTACCTACATGGGTCTCATAAAAAGCCGCCAGTGGTTTGCTGGCTTTGTCGATGGCTATCTTCAACCATGCAGGCCATTGCAGCCGGGGCAAATGTATCTTCTTTATTTTTGCTTTCATATAATGACCCCGTCCTTCATGCGAATAGTACGCTGACAATGCGCAGCAATATCAGGGTCATGTGTTATCATAACCAGCGTAATATGCTCTTCCTTATTTAAATTAGTCAGTATCGATAAAATTTCGCTGCCTGCCTTGCTGTCCAGGTTGCCGGTTGGCTCGTCAGCCAGAATGATAGGTGGCTTTTTAGCCAGCACTCTTGCTATGGCCACCCGCTGCTGCTGCCCGCCTGACAGCTCCCGCGGACGGTGGGACACACGGTCACTCAACCCTACACTGTCGAGCGCTGCAAGGGCACGCTGCCGGTCGATACCCACGGAATATTGCATGCCCAGCTCCACATTTGCCACGGCTGACAACTGCGGCAACAGGTTGAACTGCTGAAAAATGAACCCAATTTTTTGACCTCTGACATCGGCCAGTTCGTCCCGGGTAAGTTTGCTGACTTCTTTGCCCTCGAGAAAATATTCGCCCGATGTGGGGACATCCAGACAACCCAACAAATTCAATAGCGTCGATTTGCCGGAGCCGGATGCCCCCATGATGGCAACCATCTCGCCATCTTCTACACGCATATTGACACCTTTCAGGACCGTCAATTCCTGTTCACCCAAGATAAAAGATTTCACTATATTATTTAAAACAATCATTGTTTATTCCTGGACCGCATATTAGAAACCCCCTCCAGGCCCACCGCCGCTGGGCGGGCTGCCTCCACCGCCACCCATCTGCAGGGCCCCCGCTGTACTTGAACTGCTTGATGTTTTGGTTGAACTGGTTGTGCTGGTAACATATTCTTGACCTTCTGTCAGTCCCGAAGTTATCTCCGTATACTCATCATTGCTTATGCCTGTTGTGACGACTACCATCTCTGTTTTATCACCCTTGGGTATTTTTACAATGGTCTTACCGCCCTGTCTGCTGATCGCCTTACTGACCACCATCAGGACATTTTCCTTCTGTTGTATAGTAATGGTAATAGTAACCGAGTAACCATCCTTCAATTGATCGAGGGTCAGTTGCCCGGTCGTGGTCGTGGAAGATTGATTGTCAGAAGGCTGTGCGCCACCAGACGGAGGTGTACCCTGCTGGCCCGTTGGAGGTGTTCCTCCCGTACCTGAAGGTGGTACTCCGGCCGCGCCTGATGGCGGCTGCATCTGAGATGTCGAACCGCCGGAAGAATTCCCGGCTGCCGCCGGTTGCTGCGAGGATTGGTCAGTCGTACTCGTCGTGGCTTTGGCGCTCTCGAGGGCCTTCGACTCTTCGTCGGAAAGCAACTCAACAGTTACCTCATAGCTGACCACGCCGCTCGAATTAGTGCCCGTCGGGGCTATTTTAGTTACTTCCGCATTGAAAGTGCTGGCGGCAGATGCTGACACCGCCACCGTAGCCGGCATCCCGACTTCAAGTTGTCCAATATCCAGCTCATTGACGAGGATTTCCGCCTTAAATTTGGTTGGGTCCGCTATGGTTACAGCTACCGAGCCTTTGTAGATCTCGGCGCCGCCGGTCACATTTACTGCGGTGACTATCCCGTCAAACGGCGCCGTTATCTCATAACTTGTCTGCAAATACCTGTCCAGTTCCTTCTGAGCAGAATCAACCGTCATATTAGCCATGTCAACTGTTAATTGCTTTGTCTCGATATCCAGGGGATCAGGCACCGATACAGCGCCGGAAGTCGTACTCGTGGTCGTAGTGGGATTCTCAGCTTGCTCCAGGGCAATCTGCGCCTGGTCAAGGCTGATCTTAGATTGAATTACCGCCTTCTGAAGCGAGACTTTCTGGCTCTCCCAATCGGACGGATCGACCTGAGCAACCACATCTCCCTTTTTCACTTGATCGCCCACTTCAACATTGACCTTGTATACATACCCGGAAATATCGAACGCCAGGTCCGCTGTCTTTGCCAGAGCGAGGTTACCGCTCGCAGATATATCAACACTTAGCGTCCCTTTCTGGACCTTGGCAGTGGTCTGCGTGGTCGAAGTAGACTTTGAGGCGCAACTCACCAATAAAATGCTGAGTAGCAAAATTGTTGCTGTACTGATTAGGCATTTTCTGACTTTCATTCTTTTTTCCTCATCGTAAAATCATAATTAGAGCTGCCACGGCGAGTATCAAAACGCCGCCCAGCCCAAATGCCACCCACACCCATCGCGGGGTCTGTCCTGCTTGAGTATCGGTGGACGAACTGGTTGCCTCCTGCGGAAGCATCGTAAATGAAAATACTGCACTCCAATCACTCAATACCGGCTGCTCTGACCTGACCCGCCAGAAATAGCTCGTGCCGCAGTCCAGTTGCCCTTCATATTGATAGGCTGTCGAACTGACCGTGGTCGTCACCAGGGGTGAACTCATGTCCGGATTTAACGACAGCTCATATTTATAGCTGGTAGCGCCTTTGACTGGCGTCCATGAGAAGCTTACCGGTCCATCACAGCTGCATCCACATCCACCTTTAGGTGTTAACAGTAATGGCCCGTAATACGGGCTGGCCACCTTGTAGCCGGGCTTAGTCGTGAAGGACCTGGTCTCCGACCAGGGACTGCGGACGATCTCTCCGCTTGCTGCAGCACGCGTCCTGATACGCCAATAATATGTATGCCCGCATTCCAATAACGGCAGCGTCACGTTGTCTGTAAATATTGGCAACTTGCGTGACTGGCCACCCATATAAGCGAAGGCCGGTGACAGTACATCGGCGGGTACCAGGAAAGGCCATACATCTTCGCAATCGAAAAACCGCCATTCGAAATTTTTATCCTTGCCGATCTGTAGTTGGTACGCAGTATCTTCACAAACGGCGCCCCAGGTGAAATTCACTTCCTCGCTGCGCCCGGTAGTTGTATCGCAATCGATGGCCTTTTTATCAGCCATGGTAAGATTCGGCCCGTTGAAAGCCAGACAGTCGATATACATCATCAGGCTTGTGTCATA